>CAITLX010000076.1 GCA_903893335.1 uncultured delta proteobacterium
CCGGCGACGCCTGCGACGCGACCGCGATCGTCGGGACGCCGCTCGACCCGGCGGCCGAGGGCCTGCCCGCGAGCGGCCTCGCGCTCTGGCTGCGTGCCGATCGAGGCATCTACGAAGCGGGCGCGTCGGGCGTGTGCGCCTGGCGCGACGCGCGGCTCAACGCGACCTTGCTGGGCAGGGGCGCTGGGCCGGATCCGACCTGGGCGGCGGCGTCGATCGGCGGTCGCCCCGCGGTGGAGTTCACGGCGTCGACCGCGGGCTTCAGCGTGGCCGGCGTGCTGGGCATCGCGCCCACCTCGGGGCGTACGTTCGTCGCGGTCGGCGAGCTCGAGAGCGCGGCGACGCGCTGGACGATCGTGGGGCAAGGAGCCACGGGTTCGGCGGGCACCTACCTGACGATCGACACCAACACCTTCCAGACGGCCGGTAGCCGCGAGGGCGTCTACGCGATGAACAATGCGTACGACTCGACCCTCGCGACCGCCGTCACGCCGCGTCTGCACGTCTACACGATCCAGCAGATGACGGTCGGCGCGCCGGTGCTCGACGCGCTCGGCTACCGGGTGAACGGCGTGGACCTGACGCTGTCGCGCAACGGCGGCGGGCTCGGCAACGGCTTGCTCGAGAGCTTCGCTGCGGCCGACGTCACCTGGGCGGGCGCGTCGGTGCCGAGCAGGCTGGCCGAGGTGCTCATCTACGATCGCCCGCTCTCGGCCGGTGAGATCGCGACGCTCGAGACGACGCTCGAGGCGCGGTACGGGATTCCCTGACCGCTCGGCCCCTCGCGCGCTGGATCAGCGCCGCCACGCCTGCCAGGTAAACAGCAGCCCATCGGCAATGGCGATGGCGGCGAAGATCGACTTGAGCACGACGCCGGAGAAGCGCTGCGAGACCCAGGGGCCGAGGCGCGCGCCGAAGACGCAGCCGAAGCCGGTGAACGCGGCGATCTCCCAGGGGATGCCGCCGAGCGCGAACTGGTGGAGCGCGCCGAGGTAGAGCGAGTTCACCGCGAGCAGCACGACGCCGAGCCCGATCGCGGCCGAGGCCTCGACGCCGTAGGCGAGCATCAGCGTCGCCGCGACGACCTCCCCCTCGCCGATGGCGACCCAGGCGGTGAGCACGCCGCCGACGACCGACACGAGGGCGATGACGAGCATGGCCGCGGGCCCGAGCACGCGGGCTGGCGGCCTCGCCGCGGAGCCTCGCCGCTCGCGCGCGAGCAGCGCGAGCGTCAACAACCCGAGCGCGACCGAGACGGGGCCGAAGCACGACTTGACGAGCAATGGGCTGACCCGGACGACCAGCGCGCCGAGGGTGCTGCCGAGCAACAGGCCGGGCACCGTCGGCGCGAGCAGTCGCAGCGGCACCGCGCGCCGCTGCACCCAGCCGATGGCGCCGCTCGTCATGCCGAAGCACTGGCTGGCGAGGGCGACCTTGAGCGCCGAGACGGGGTCGAGGTGGTAGACGAACATCATCGCCGGAATGAAGACGATGCCGCCGCCGACCGCCGACACGTTGCCGAGCACCGCGCCGGCGAAGCCCACGAAGAAGAGCGGCCAGCTCGACGCGGCGAGCGCCGCGGGGTGGGGCGCGAGGCGCGCGAACGCGAGCGCCCACGCGAGGGCGAACACCCCCAGCCAGGGGGACCAGTAGCGTAAGGGCCGTTGGGTCGAGGGTTGCACCAGCGCGCTCCGCGAGCGCTTGGCCATCGCCTGCCCGGGCGCAGCGGTCAATCGGCGCGGGCGCGCGCGGCGGCGTACACGACGAAGTGCTTGTCGAGCTTGGTCGAGTGCGCGACCAGCCAGTCTTGCAGGAAGAGCTCGATGTCGAAGTGCAGCACGTCCACGTCGATGCGCGGGTCGAGCAGGCGCGTCTCGAGC
>CAITLX010000077.1 GCA_903893335.1 uncultured delta proteobacterium
CCCTTCTCGAGCATCAGCAGCGACACGAGCGAGCCGGTCACCCGCGCCGCGCGCCCGCGCACCAGCTCGGCCACGTCGGGGTTCTTCTTCTGCGGCATCATCGACGAGCCGGTCGAGTACGCGTCGTCGAGCTCGACGAAGCCGAACTCCTGGCTCGACCAGAGGACGATCTCCTCGCCGACGCGCGACAGGTGCACGGCGAGCACGGCGAGCGACGAGACGAGCTCGATGAGGAAATCGCGGCTCGCGGTCGCGTCGATGCTGTTGGCCAGCGGGCGGTCGAAGCCCAGGTCGCGCGCGAGCTCGTGGCGGTCGATGGCGAACGTGGTGCCCGCGATCGCGCCCGAGCCGAGCGGGAGCTCGTTGATGCGCCGACGCGCGTCGTCGAGGCGCGCGCGGTCGCGGCGCAGCATCTCGAACCAGGCGAGCAGGTGGTGGGCGAGCCGCACCGGCTGCGCGCGCTGCAGGTGCGTGTAGCCCGGCAGCAGCGTGCCGAGGTGCTCGTCGCCGCGATCGACGAGCACGCGGCAGAGGTCGTCGAGGGCGCGGCCGACGTCGTCGCACGCGCGGCGGGCCCAGAGGCGCAGGTCGGTGGCGACCTGGTCGTTGCGCGAGCGCCCGGTGTGGAGCTTGCCGCCGACCGGGCCGACCAGCTCGACGAGCCGCGCCTCGATGTTCATGTGCACGTCCTCGCGCGCGGCGCTCCACGCCATGCGCCCCTCGCGCACCTCGACGCCGATGGCCTCGAGCCCTCCGACGATCGCCGCGCGCTCGCTCGGCGTGAGCACGCCGGCGCGCTCGAGCGCGCGCGCCCAGGCCATCGAGCCGACGAGGTCGTCCTCGGCGAGCTCCTTGTCGACGTCGACGCTCGCGGAGAGCAGGAGCATCGCTTCGGCCGGCGAGCGCTCGAAGCGGCCGCCCCAGGTTCGGTTCGTCATGCTGTGGTGCCCCGTGATCGTGCGGACGTTAGCGGCACGACCACGCGCCTGCAACGCGTCCGCGTCGCTCCGGCTTTGCGCCGCGGCCGGGCGGGACTACACCGCTGCCGACCCTCGATGCCCGAGCTCCACGGCAACACCTCGGGACTCTCCCCCAGCGCGACGCGCACGCTCGAGCACGTCTACCGCCGCAAGGTCCCGCTCGATCGCCTCGCGACCCCCGAGCTCGTGCGCTCGCTCGTCGAGGCCTCGAAGCTCGCGGGTCGGCAGGTCGGCGCGCTCGTGCACCGCTCGGGGCAGGTCGACTACGTCGTGGTCGGCGACGCCCAGAAGCTCGTGCTGCCCGACATCGGGCGCCTGCGCGCCTCCGAGGGGCGCCTGCGGGGCCTGCGCCTCATCCACACCCACCTGTTCGGCGAGCCGCTCACCAAGGACGATCTCGTCGATCTGGTGCGCATGCGCCTCGACCTGGTCGCCGCGCTCCAGCTCTCGCCCGAGGGCGAGGTGCGCGCCATCAGCTACGCGCACAACGTCCCCGCGCCGCGCGCGGGCGAGCCCCCTTACCGCGTGGTCGGCCCGCTCGGCCCCACGCAGCTCGACCTCGACGTCGGGGCGCTCACCGCGTCGCTCGAGGCCGAGTTCGCGCGCCAGGCGGGGGCGCGCATCGTCACGGGCAAGGACGGCCGCGCGATCCTCGTGCACGTCGGCGAGAAGTCGTCGCGCGAGGCGGCGCGCGACCTCATCGAGGAGCGCATGCGCGAGCTGTCCGAGCTGGCGCGCACCGCCGGGCTCGACGTCGTCGACACCATCGTGCAGCTGCGCGACCACATCGACCCGCGCCTCGTGCTCGGGCGCGGCAAGCTCGACGACGTGCTGCTGCGCGCGGCCGAGCTCGACGCGCAGACCATCGTGTTCGACCGCAACCTCTCGCCGTCGCAGGCGTCGGCCATCGCGAAGCACACCGACCTCAAGGTCATCGACCGCACGCAGCTCATCCTCGACATCTTCGCCCAGCGCGCCGAGAGCCGCGACGGCAAGCTCCAGGTCGAGCTCGCGCAGCTCAAGTACTCGCTGCCCCGCCTCGCGCAGAAGGACGACGCGCTGTCGCGCCTCACCGGCGGCATCGGCGGGCGCGGGCCGGGCGAGACCAAGCTCGAGATCGGGCGACGCCGCGCCAAGGAGCGCGTGACCCACCTCGAGAAGCAGCTGCGCACGCTCGCCAAGCAGCGTCAGCAGCGGCGCCGGCGCCGCACGCGCCTCGCCGTGCCGGTCGTGTCGATCATCGGGTACACGAACGCCGGCAAGAGCACGCTGCTCAACACCCTCACCGACTCCGCGGTGCTCGCCGAGGACAAGCTCTTCGCCACGCTCGACACGCGCTCGCGCCGCCTGCGCTTCCCCGAGGAGCGCGAGGTCGTGCTCACCGACACCGTGGGCTTCATCCGCGACCTGCCGCCCGACCTCTTCTCCGCGTTCCGCGCGACGTTCGAGGAGGCCGCCGACGCCGACCTGCTGCTGCACGTCGTCGACGCCGCCGACCCGGCCCACCCGCAGCACATCGAGACGACCGACAAGCTCGTCGCGGAGCTCGAGCTCGGGGCGATCCCTCGCCTGCTCGTGCTCAACAAGGCCGATCGCGTCTCGCCCGCCGAGGGCGCGACGCTGATCGAACGCCACCCCGAGGCGCTGCTCGTCTCGGCCACCAACCGCGAGACGACCCGCGCGCTGCTCGACCGCATCGCCGCCATGCTCGCCGAGCGCTGGAAGGCGAGCGAGCTCGTGCCGACCTACGACGACGAGCCCGACGAGCCCGTCGCCGACGACGACGAGCCCGCGCCCGACGACGGCTCGCAGGACCAGACGACGCTCGCCGAGATGATGGCGGGGCGCCGGCGCAAGAAGCCGAAGGGCGGCGCGTGACCCCGCCTCGGCCGCCCCTCTCCTTCGTCGCCGCGGCGGCCTGGGCGATCGTGGCGACGCTCGGGTTCCAGGTGCTCGCGGGCCTGGTGGCGAGCACGCGATCGAGCGGCGGGCTCGACCTCGTCGCGGGCGTCGCGTGCCAGGCGGCCGTGTTCCTGCTCGTGCTCTACGGCGTCGTGTGGCTCCACGCCCCCGACCTGTCGCTTCGCGCGGTGACGGGGCTGCGCTGGGAGGGGGGCGTCACGACCGCGCTCGCCGCGCTCAGCGGAGCGCTGCTCACCTTCCCGATCGACGCGATCGCCGAGGCGACCGACCGCCGCTGGCCCCTCGCGGCGGCCGAGCGCGAGGCCCAGCTCCACCTGCTCGACGCCTCGACCGACGCGCGACGCGTGGCGCTGGTGATCGCCGCCGCGGTCGTCGGCCCTCTCGTCGAGGAGCTGCTCTTCCGCGGCGCCCTGTACGGCGGCCTGCGGCGGGCTGGTCACGCGGCGGGCATCTCCGCGGTCGCGCTCGCGCTCTTCTTCGCCGCCGCGCACGAGGAGCCGCGCTACCTCGTGCCGCTCGCGCTCGTCGGGCTCGCGCTTGGCCACGCGCGCGCCGTGACGGGCTCGCTCCTGCCCCCGCTCGCGCTGCACGTCGCGTTCAATGCGCGCTCGGTCATCTCCGACCTCTGGGCGCCCGCGAGCGCCGACGCGCCCCACGTCACCCCCGCGCGCGTCGCGCTCCTCGGGCTCGGGGGCGCGCTCGCCGCGACCGCCGCGCTGCACGCGTGGTCACGGCGCAGCCCCGCCGCCGCCGCCGCGCGCGCGCTCGACGACGCGCAACCCTCCCCTCGGCCGTGAGACGCGGCTATCGTCGCCCACCCCCAGCGTCCGGAGCCCCTCGAACCATGTCGACCTCCCCCAAGATCGCGCTCTGCCTGCCGGGTGGCGGCATTACCGGCGCGATGTACCAGATCGGCGCGCTCAGCGCGCTCGAGGACGCCGTCGTCGGCCTCGACGCCCGCGCGTTCGACGTCTACGTCGGGGCGGCGAGCGGCGCGACCATCGCCGCCGCCCTCGCCGGCGGCGTCCCCGTGCAGCGCCTCTACCGCGCGCTGCTGGACCCCGCCGACAACTACTTCCCGCTCGAGCGCTCGCACATCCTGCGCATGGACTTCGACGAGTGGCGCCGCACCCTCACCAGCACCGTCCTCGCCTTCGCGCAGGGCGCGCGCTCGCTCGCGTCGCGCGCGCCGACGCCGGCCCCCGCCGACCTGTGGGAGCAGCTCGACCGCCTCTACGACTCGCTCCCCGCGGGCATCTTCACGCTCGACGCCTTCGAGCGCTTCCTCGAAGAGGTGTTCCTGCGCCGCGGCGTGCCCAACCACTTCCCGTCGCTGCCGCGCGCGCTGCGCATCGTCGCGCACGACCTCGACTCGGGCGAGCGCGTGCTGTTCGGCGCGCCCGGCCACGACGGCGTTCCGGTCGCGCGCGCGTGCTGCGCGTCGCTCGCGCTGCCGCTCTTCTTCTCGCCGGTGCGCATCGACGACCGGCAGTACGTCGACGCGAGCGTGGGGCGCAGCGCGCACATCGACGTCGCCACCGCCGAGGGCGCCGACCTCGTCGTCGTGGTCAACCCGATGGTGCCCATCCGCGCCGAGGCGGGCCAGGTGCCGACCGGCCACGGCCACCGCGCCAGCGTCCGCGACAAGGGCGCGCTCTGGGTCTACAACCAGGCCATGCGCATCGGCGCGCACGCGCGCCTGCACGAGACGTCCGCGGCGGCCGTGCGCGAGGGGCGCCTGCTGCTCATCGAGCCCGAGAGCACCGACGCGGCGCTCTTCCTCCACAACCCGGCGAGCTTCGCCGCGCGCCGCAGCATCCTCGAGTTCGCCTACCGCACGACGCGCGAGCGCGTGCGCAGCTGGGTCGACGCGAACGCCGTGGCCGTCGCGCGCGCGGGCTGGCAGCTCGCCACTCCGGAGTCGTGAGGCCGCGCGTCGCTTGGCTCGCCCTCCTGGCGCTCGCCCTCGCGGCGTGCGGCCGGGCGTACCGCGTGGGCGACCACGTGCTCGTGCAGCGCGGCACCAACGAGCTCGCCGCGGTGGTCGTGTCCGTCGACGGCCCGGCGCGGCTGCGCG
>CAITLX010000078.1 GCA_903893335.1 uncultured delta proteobacterium
CACCTGGAACAGGGTGTTGAAGGCGACGAGCCCTGCGCAGTACTCGGCGTCGCCCTTGGCCAGATCGTTCCACACGATGACCATCGCGATGCAGCGCGCGAGGCCGATGAGGATGAGCCCGAGCATGTACTCGGGCTTGTCGCGCAGGAACACGACGGCGAGGCCGAACATGAGCAGCGGGCCGACGACCCAGTTCTGCACGAGCGAGAGGGCGAGCACGCGCCGGTTGCGGAACGCGCGGCCGAGCTGCTCGTAGCGGACCTTCGCGAGCGGCGGGTACATCATGACGATGAGCCCGACGGCGATGGGGATCGACGTGGTGCCGACGCTCATGCGGTCGAGCGCCGCAGAGACGCCCGGCGCGAGGAGGCCGAGCGCGATGCCGAGCCCCATGGCGAGGAAGATCCAGAGCGTGAGGTAGCGGTCGAGGAAGCTGAGCTTGCCGGCGATGCCCGGCGTCGGGGTCGTCATCGTGGTCAGGCCCTGGGCTGAGCGGTGGGCGCGGTAGCGGGGGAGAGGGGCGCGGCGAGCGGCGCGGTCGCGCCGGTGTCGGACCAGGCGACGAGCGCGACGCGCGGCGAGAGCGTGGCGACCTCGCGCAGGTAGCGCGCCTCGTTGGCGCGGCGCTGGAGCAGGACCGGGTCGCGGACGTCGAGCGGCGTGAGGCTCTGGTTGACCACCCACGCGAACGGCGAGATGCCCGCGCGGCGCAGATCGCTCTCGAGCTGCGTCGCCTCGTGCACCGGCGTCGCCTCGGGCAGCGTCACGAGCACGATCTTGGTGAAGGCCGGGTCGCGCAGGCGCGGCAGGAGGCGCCGCACGGAGTCGGGCGCGTTGCCGGCGGTGCGGAGCACCTCGCGGTGGTAGGCCTCGGCGGCGTCGAGCAGCAGCAGCGTGTGGCCCGTCGGCGCGGTGTCGATGACGACGAAGCCGTGCTGGCCCTCGTCGACCTCGCGCGCGAAGGCGCGGAACACGGCGATCTCCTCGGTGCAGGGGGAGCGCAGGTCCTCCTCGAGCAGCGCGCGGCCCGCGGCGTCGAGCCCCGCGCCCGCGGTCGCGAGCACCTCGGCGACGTACGCGCGCGTCTCGGCCGCGGGGTCGATGCGACCGACGGTGACGTTGGGCGGCGCTGCGCCGAGCGTGTCGCTCACGTTCGCCGCGGGGTCGGTGGTCGTCAGGCGGACCTGGTGGCCGAGCGCGGCGAGCCCGCGCGCGATCGCCACCGCGACCGTGGTCTTGCCCACGCCCCCCTTGCCCATCGTCATCACCACGCCGTGGCCGGCGTGCGCGAGGTCGGGCACGAGATCGGCCAGCGGGGCGAACGGCACTGCCGGCGCGAAGGGCTCGGAGCGCGCGGGAGCGAACGCGCGCGCCGCGCCCGGAGGAGCGAGCAGCGCGCGCACGGCGTCGAGCCCGACGAGCCCGAAGGGCAGCAGCGCGACCTCGGTGCGCTCGAGCGCGGCGAGCCCGGCGGGCATCTCGGCCAGCGCGCGACGCCCGCGCGCCTCGATCGCGAGGGCGACCGGGTCGGTGCGAAGCGTCGCCTCGAACAGCCCGTTGAGCACCAGCTCCTGGCGCGTGACGCCGAGCGCGGCGAGCTCGCGGCGCGTGCGCTCGGCCTCGGCGAGCGCCGAGCGCTCGGCGCGGCTGACGAGCACGAGCACCGTGCGCGCGGCGTCGACCAGCGCGAGGCGCGAGGCGTCGTAGAGCGCCTGCTGCGCCTTCAGGCCCGCGAGCGGGCCGAGGCACGAGGTGCCGCCGACGTTGTCCTCGAGGAAGCCCGTCCACGCGGCGGGAAGCTCGAGCAGCCGCAGCGTGTGGCCGGTGGGCGCGGTGTCGAAGACGACGTGATCGAACGCCGCGGTGACGGCCGGGTCGCCCAGCAGCTTGGAGAACTCGTCGAAGGCGGCGATCTCCACGGTGCACGCGCCCGACAGCTGCTCCTCGATGCTGCGCACCGCCGCGTCGGGGAGCACGCCGCGGTACGGCCCGACGACGCGCTCGCGGTAGGCGAGCGCGGCTGCCTCGGGATCGATGTTCTGCGCCGCGAGGCGCGCGATGCCGGCGATGGGCGTCGGCGCGGGGCCGAGCGGCGTGCCGAGCACCTCGTCGAGGTTGGACGCCGGGTCGGTGCTGACGAGCAGCACGCGCCGCCCGGCGTCGGCGAGCGCGACGGCCGTCGCGCACGCGACCGACGTCTTGCCGACGCCCCCCTTGCCCGTGAAGAAGAGGTGACGCGGAGCGCGATCGACGAGCGTCATGGCGCCCTCAGCAGCAGCCGGAGGGGCCGCAGCAGCCACCCGTGCTCGGCGCGACGCCGAGCCGGCGCACGACGACGCCCGTGAGCGCGGCGAGCGTCTCGCGCGAGGGGTACGAGCCCTCGACGGCGATGCGATCGTCGACGAGCACGAGCGGCAGGCACTCGGTGCCGCGCGCGGTCAGCGCGTCCTTGACGGTCTGGTTGGCGGCGAAGGCGCCGGGCTCGGACGAGAGGTTGAAGCGCTCGACGGCGACGCCCTGCTGCTTGAGCCAGTCGAGGTCGGCGGCGAAGCGGGGAAGCTCGGGGTCGACGCTCGGGCCGCACACGCCGGTGGAGCAGCACATCGCGGGGTCGAAGACGCGGAGCGTGGGCATGGGAGGGGAGCCTTTCGGGTAACGACGATGGGAGGGACGGGGCTCAGAGCCCGCCGACGAGGGCCTTGAGGCGGCGCAGCGTGCGCGGCTCGAGGCAGTAACAGATGCGCGGGCCGAGGACCTCGCCGCGGATGAGGCCGGCGTCCTTCAGCACCTTGAGGTGCTGCGAGACGGTGGACTGCGCGAGGGGAAGCTCTTCCACGATGTCGCCGCAGACGCAGGTCGTCTTGCGCGCGAGCAGCCGCAGGATCTGCACGCGGGCCGGGTGTCCGAGCGCCTTGCCGAGCGTGGCGAGCTCGCGGTCGGCGGCGACGCCCTCGACGGGGCGCAGATCGACGCCCTCGGAGGGGGGCGGGCAGCAGGGAGCGGCGGGCGCGCGCTTCATCGTAGAAAGACGATGTAGTGCTCGTGACCCCGCGGCGCAACCCGGGATCAGCGCTTGCGCGCGCGCGCCGCGCCCGACGCGCGCAGCAGCCTCGCCGAGAGGGCCATGACGTCCGCGACGTGCGCCTCGCGCCTCGCGGCGCCGGGCACCTTCTGCGCGAGCGGGCCGTCGAGCAGCAGCGACGCGAGCCCGTGCCCGAGCGACCACGCGTACGACGTCGCCGCCTCGGCGTCGGCGGGCGCGACGAGCCCCTCGCGCACCGCGGCGGCGACCACCTGCTCGAGCAGCTCGAACGCGGCGTCCGCGGCGCGGGCCGTCTCGGGGAACAGCTCGAGCGCGACGAGCTCGGGGCGGAACATGACGCGGAAGTGCCCCGGTCGCGCGAGCGCGAACGCGACGTACGCCGTGCCGCAGAGCGCGAGCCGGTCGGCCGCGGGCTTCGAGGCGTCGCCGGCGGCGGCCATGCGCGCGCGCAGCTCGACGAACCCCTCCTCGGCGATGGCCGCGAGGATCGACTCGCGATCGGGGAAGTGGTGGTACGGCGCCTGGTGGCTCACGCCCGCGCGGCGCGCGACCTCGCGCATGCTCAGCGCGCCGACGCCCCCCTCGACGAGGAGCGCCGCGCTCGCGTCGAGGATGTGCCGGCGCAGATCGGCCGGGGGGGCGATGCGACGCGCCATGGCCCCAAGGGTGCGGCGCGAACTTGACAGCGTCAACCTCCCTGGCTAGACACTGTCAAGCTGGCGCAGGCAGGGCGCCCACGCGGAGGCGGCATGGTGACGACGAGCGGTGGCGGCGTGGGGCTTCGGGGCTTGGCGGCGCTGCTCGCGGCGCTCGCGCTGCCCGCGTGCGGCGTGCCCGAGGCGGTGCACGAGGCGACGCGCGTGGCGCCCGAGGCCACGCCGGTCGAGCTCGCGCGCGTCGGTCGCGGCGACGTCGTGCGGCGGGTGCGCGGGGCGGGGCTGCTGCGCGCCAAGAGCGAGATCGACCTCTCGTTCAAGGTGGGCGGGGTGCTCGCCGTGCTGCGCGTCGATCGCGGCGCCGCGGTGAAGAAGGGGCAGGTGCTCGCGGCGCTCGACCCGACCGAGGTCGCCGCCGGGCTGCGCCAGGCGAGCGAGG
>CAITLX010000079.1 GCA_903893335.1 uncultured delta proteobacterium
CCCTTCTCGAACGCCGCGGCGACCGCGTCGTAGGCGTCGTCGGCCCCGTGGCCGAGATCGGCGAGCGCGCGGCACGCCGCCACCGCGAGCGGGAAGCGACCGGCGTCGGTCGCGCGCACCGCGGCGGCCGAGAGCGCGTCCTCGGCGGCGTCGACCTTGCCCAGCGCCGCGAGCGCGCGACCGGCGAGCAGCAACGCGTCGGGCGCAGACGGGTCGGCCTCGAGCACGGCGGCGAGCCAGCCGAGGGCACCTTCGTGATCACCGGCCAGCGAGAGGGCGAGCGCCTCGATCTCGGGCGACGCGTGGGTCGTTCGGGACATGGCCGAGCATCCTACACCGCGCCCGGCCGGGCAGGGTCAGCCGTCGCCGTCGCCGCGCGAGCGCTCCTCGAGCACGGCGCTCATCGCGGTCGCGGTGGCCTGCACCAGGGGCACCAGGGTCGGGTAGTCCATGCGCGTCGGGCCGAGCACGCCGATCGAGCCCGCGACGCGCCCCTGCTCGGTGTACGGCGCCGCGACGACGCTCAGCGAGGCCGCCCCGAACTCGCCGGCCTCGCTGCCGACCAGCACTTGCACCCCGCGCGCCTCGCTCGTGCGCTCGAGCAGCTCGACCAGGCTCTGGCGGTCGCCGAGCACCAGCGCGAGCTGGCGCAGGCGCTCGACGTCGGAGAAATCGGGGTGCTCGAGCAGCCGCGCGTGCCCCTCGATGACGACGCCGGGCGCCGTCGGCTCGGTGCCCACCGCCTGCTGGCCGAGCGAGAAGGCGCGGTGGCGCAGCGAGTCGAGCGCCAGCGTGTCGTCGGCGAGGCGCCGCACGAAGAGGGCGCGGAGATCGTCGAGCGAGCGGTCGTCGATGACCTCGGCCAGCAGGTTGTGGATGCGCCCGAGCTCGGGCTCGGCGAGCGGGCGGTCGAGGCGCACGAAGCGGTTCTCGACCGAGCCGTCGGCGAACACGAGCACCGCGAGCATCTCGCCCGGCCGCGTCGAGAGGAAGCGCAGGTGGCGCAGGGTGCGCGCGTCGCCGCGCGCCCGCACGACGAGCGCGGCGGTGCCCGCGAGCTCCGAGAGCAGGCGGCCGGACGCGCGCAGCAGGTCGGCGCCGGGCGCCATGGCCTCGAAGCGCTCGGTGATGGTCGCGCGCGTCTCGGCCGTCGGCGCGCGCGTCTCCATCAGCGTGTCGAGGAAGAGGCGAAACGCCTTGTCGGTGGGGATGCGCCCCGCCGAGGTGTGCGGCTGCAAGAGGAAGCCGGAGTCCTCGAGGTCGGCCAGGACGTTGCGGATGCTCGCCGACGACAGGTCGAGCCCGTACTTCTGCACGAGCGTGCGGCTGCCGGTCGGCTCACCGGTCGCGATGAACTCGGTGACGACCGCGCAGAGGATGGTGCGTGCTCGATGCGGAAGCTCGCCCATGCTCGTCCGATCCGTCGGTGAGTCTGGCTCCCACCCCTCGCGTGGTCAACGCGAAGGCTTAGTTGACACGACCGCCCCCTCGGCCGGATGATCCCTCGGCTCGCCAGGCGCGGCGGGCGACCCCGACTGCAACGTTCGCCGACCCCTTCCTCGGAGGCCCCGTCCGTGCCCACGACCCTGCTCGCAGTCGACGACAGCGTCACGATGCGCAAAGCGCTCGAGATGACGTTCGCCGGCGAGGATTTCCGCGTCGTGACGGCCGACAGCTCGGGCGCCGCGCTCGCGATGCTCCGCTCCGAGCGGCCCGCCATCGCGCTCGTCGACGTCACGCTCGACGGCACCAACGGCTACGGCCTGTGCGCGAAGATCAAGGCCGACAGCGCCGACACCGCCGTCATCCTCCTCGCCTCCAAGCAGCTTCCGTACGACGCCGCCAAGGGCTCGTCGGCGCGCGCCGACGACTTCATCGAGAAGCCGTTCGACACGCAGATGCTCATCGACAAGGTGCGCCGGCTGCTGACGCGCGCCTCGGCCCCGCACCTCGTGCCGCCGCTCGGCGCGGGCATCCCGTCGGTGCCCCCGTCGCAGGGCATCTCCTCGCGCCCCGGCGCGACGCCGGTCGCCAACCAGAAGCACACGGCCCCCGGGGTCGCGGCCGTCCCCGGCTTCGCCGACGCCTCGCGCGGCGGGCGCCCCTACGCGCCGATCTCGGCGCCGCCGGTCTCGGCTCCCCCGCCGGCCAACCCCACTCCCCCCACCGGCACGCCGGTGGTCGCGGCGCCCGCCGAGGCGCCCGCGGCGCACGCTCCGCCTCCCGCTCCCGCTCCGGTCGCGCAGGTCGCGCAGGTCGCTCCGGCTGCCGCTGCGGCTGCGACGCTGGGCGGCGCGCTGCCCGCGCGCCTCGCCGAGCTCGGCCTCACCCAGGCGCAGATCGAGGGCGTGCTCGCCCTGTCGCGCGAGGTCGTCGAGCGGGTCGTGTGGGAGGTCGTTCCCGTGCTGGCCGAGACGCTCATCAAGGAAGAGATCGCCCGCCTCACCGCGGACTGACCCCGCCCGCGTCGCCCGCGCTGTGGTAACTCGGTGGTCCTCATGACCGCCGAGATGCCCAAGGCCTTCGAGCCGCGCGACGTCGAGCCGCGCTGGTACGCTTTCTGGCTCGAGCACGGGGTGTTCGTCGCGAAGGACGACGACCCGCGCCCTGCGTACTGCCTGCCGATGCCGCCCCCCAACGTGACGGGGTCGCTGCACATGGGGCACGCGCTCACCGCCGCCATCGAGGACGCCCTCACGCGCTGGCACCGCATGCGCGGCTTCGCGACGCTGTGGCAGCCCGGCATCGACCACGCCGGCATCGCGACCCAGACGGTCGTCGAGCGCCAGCTTCGGCGCGAGGGCCAGTCGCGCCACGACCTCGGGCGCGAGGCGTTCACCGAGCGCGTGTGGGCCTGGAAGGCCGAGAGCGGCGGGCGCATCGCGCTGCAGCAGCGCGAGCTCGGCGCGTCGCCCGACTGGGCGCGCTCGAAGTTCACGATGGACGCCTCGATGTCGGTCGCCGTGACCGAGGCCTTCGTGCGCCTCTACGAGGAGGGGCTCATCTACCGCGCGACGCGGCTCATCAACTGGTGCATCGACTGCCGCACCGCGCTCAGCGACCTCGAGGTCGAGAACGAGGAGGGCTCGAGCGGCGAGCTGTTCGAGTTCGCCTACCCGCTCGAGGACGGCTCGGGCGAGATCGTCGTGGCGACCACGCGCCCCGAGACGATGCTCGGCGACACCGCCATCGCCGTGCACCCCGACGACCCGCGCTACCTCGCCGTGCACGGCAAGCGCGTGCGCCACCCCATCGTCGATCGCCTCGTGCCGATCGTCACCGACGCCATCCTCGTCGATCCGAAGTTCGGCACCGGCGCGGTGAAGGTCACCCCGGCGCACGACTTCAACGACTTCGCCACGGGCAAGCGCCACGGCCTCGAGGAGATCTCGCTGTTCGAGCTCGACGGGCGCCTCAACGCGCACGGCGGCCCCTTCGCGGGCCTCGATCGCAAGGAGGCGCGCAAGGCGGTCAAGAAGCGCCTCGACGAGCTGGGCCTCGTGCGCGGCACCAAGCCGCACACGCTCAACGTGCCGCGCTGCCAGCGCTGCTCGACGGTGGTCGAGCCCATGATCTCGACGCAGTGGTTCGTGAAGATGGCGCCGCTGGCCGAGCCCGCGCTCGCCGCCGTCGCCGACGGGCGCACGCGCATCGTTCCCGACGAGTGGAAGAAGACCTACGACCACTTCCTCTCGAACATCCAGGACTGGTGCATCTCGCGCCAGCTCTGGTGGGGGCACCAGGTCCCGGCGTGGTTCTGCGGCGCGGGGCACGCCACCGTCGCGCGCGAGGCGCCCGAGGCCTGCGGCACCTGCGGCGACCGCGCGCTGCGCCAGGACGAGGACGTGCTCGACACCTGGTTCTCGAGCGCGCTCTGGCCCTTCGCGACGCTCGGCTGGCCGGCGCAGACGCCCGCGCTCGCCAAGTACTACCCCGCGACCGACCTCGAGACGGGCTACGACATCCTCTTCTTCTGGGTGGCCCGCATGATGATGATGGGCCTCCATTTCATGGGGGACGTGCCCTTCCGCCGCGTGCTGCTGCACGGCCTCGTCGTCGACGAGAACGGCGAGAAGATGAGCAAGGTCAAGGGCAACGTCATCGACCCGCTCGACCTCATCCACGGCGCGTCGTTCGAGGACGTCGTGGCCAAGGCGCTGCCCGGCGCGCCCGCGAGCGAGGCGCTCGCCAAGTTCCGCAAGAGCTACCCCTCGACCGCGCAGATGGGCAAGGGCTTCCCCGCGTTCGGCGCCGACGCGCTGCGCTTCACGCTCTGCGCCTACTCGCCGCAGGCCAAGCGCATCGCGCTCGCGCCCAGGCGCATCGAGGGCTACCGCCACTTCTGCAACAAGATCTGGAACGCCGTGCGCTTCGCGATGCCGTACCTCGAGGAGGCGCCGCTCGTGCTCGACGGCGCGGCGCCGGCGCCCGCGGGCCGGCACTCGCGGTGGCTGCTGTCGCGACTCGCCGACGCCTGCGAGGCGACCTCGCGCGGGCTCGACGAGTTCCGCCTCGACGACGCCTCGTCGGCGCTCTACCGCTTCTTCTGGAACGACCTCTGCGACTGGTACCTCGAGCTGGCCAAGCCCGTGATGTCGGGCGACGACGCCGCGGCCAAGCGCGAGGCCTGCCTCACGCTCGCGCACACGCTCGAGACGGTGCTGCGCGCGCTGCACCCGTTCATCCCCTTCCTCACCGAGGACCTCTGGCAGCGGCTCCCGCGCCCCGCGTCGCGCCCCGTCTCCATCGCGCTCGCCCCCTTCCCCACGCCGGCCGACGGCCGCCCCGACCCGGACGCCGAGCGCGAGATGGCGCTCGTCACCGCGGCCATCTCGGCTGTGCGCTCCATCCGCAGCGAGCATGAGGTGCACCCCGGCGCGCAGGTGAAGGTGACGATGCGCGCCGCCGACGACGCGCTGCGCGCGCTGCTCGCCGAGGAGCGCGTGGCGATCCAGACGCTCGCCAAGTGCGAGCTCACCCTCGACGCGCCCGGCGGCGCGCGACCGCCCGGCTCGGTCATGAGCGTCGCGGGCGACGTCGAGGCGATCGTCGAGCTCAAGGGGCTCGTCGACGCCGCGAAGGAGACCGTGCGCGTCGAGCGCGAGGTCAAGCGCGTCGAGAAGGACATCGCGGCGGTCGAGAAGAAGCTCGGCTCGCCCGCGTTCGTGGACAAGGCGCCGCCCGAGGTCGTCGTCGAGGCCCACGCACAGCTCGAAGCGCTGCGCCGCACGCGCGCGGCGCTCGAAGAGGCCCGCGCCCTCGCGCGCGAGCTCTGACCGGATCGACCGTGGCCCCCCGCCGCCCGCGCCTCGCGCGGGCACGGCGGGGCGAGGCCCGGTCAGCGGCGCGTGAAGTCGTGCCCGGCGCGCTCGAGGTACTCGTCGTAGGTGCCGCCGTACGCCGAGAGCTTGCCCGGCGACAGCTCGACGACGCGCGTCGCGAGGCGCGCGACGAAGTGCCGGTCGTGGCTCACGAAGACGACCGTGCCGGCGAACTGCTCGAGGCCGAGCACCAGCCCCTCGATCGACTCGATGTCGAGGTGGTTGGTCGGCTCGTCGAGCACGATGACGTTGGGCTTCACCAGCAGGATCTTCGCGAGCAGGAGGCGCGCGCACTCGCCGCCCGAGAGGGCCTCGACGGGCTTGAGCGCCGCCTCGCCCGAGAACAGCAGCCGCCCGAGGATCGACCGGATGGCCTCCTGCGGCGCCTTGCGGTCGAACGAGTAGAGCCACTCGAACGCCGTCTGCCCCTTGCTGCGCTCGCCGAGCGCCTCGTGGTGGTCCTGCGCGAAGTAGTCGACGACGACGTCGTGGCCCCAGCGAAGCTCGCCCGAGTCGGGCTTGAGCAGGTCGTCGCGCGAGATGCCCGCGAGCTTTTCGCACGCGCCGACCAGGACCTTGAGCAGGGTCGACTTGCCGACGCCGTTGGGGCCGATGACGGCCACGCGGTCGCCGCGGTTCAGGTGCAGCGTCGCGTCGACGAGCACGTGGTGGTCGCCGAACGACTTGTTCACGCCCTCCATGCGCAGCACGTCGCGGCCGCTCGGCTTGTCGAACTCGAAGCGGATGAACGGGCGAACCAGGCTCGAGCGCTTCGGGCCGCTCGTCTCGAGCACGTCCGCGAGCTTCTCGATCTGCTTGACGCGCGACTGCGCCTGCTTGGACTTCGACGCGTGCGCCCCGAAGCGATCGACGAACGACTGCAGCTCGCCCATCTTCTTCTTCGCGGCCTGGCTCTGCTGCTCGGCGCGCTGGCGGTTCTCGTACTTCGAGGCGACGAACTGCGAGTAGTTGCCCGTGTAGATGGTGATGGTGCGGTAGTCGACGTCGGCGACGTGCGTCGAGATGGCGTCGAGGAAATGCCGGTCGTGCGAGACGACGACGAGCGTGCCGCGGTAGCCGAGCAGGAAGTCCTCGAGCCAGTGGATCGACTCGAGGTCGAGGTGGTTGGTCGGCTCGTCGAGCAGCAGCACGTCGGGCTTGCCGAAGAGCACCTGCGCGAGCAGGACGCGCAGCTTGTAGCCCGGCGCGAGGGTTCGCATCGGCTCGAGCTGACGCTCCTCGCCGAGGCCGAGGCCGGTCAGCAGCTCGGCCGCCTCGCTCTCGGCGGTGTAGCCGTTCTCCTCGGCGATGGTCACCTCGAGCTCGCCGAGGCGCATGCCGATGGCGTCGGTCATGTCGCCGGCCAGCAGGCGCTCCTTCTCGGCCATCGCGGCCCAGAGCGCCTCGTTGCCCATGAGCACCACGTCGAGGATGCGCTGCTCGTCGTAGGCGAAGTGGTTCTGGCGCAGGACGCCGAGGCGCATCGTGCCCGGCATGCTGATGGAGCCCGCGTCGGTGTCCTCCTCGCCCGCGAGCATCTTCACGAGCGTGGATTTGCCCGCGCCGTTGGCGCCGGCCAGGCCGTAGCGCTTGCCGGGGTCGAACTGCAGCGAGACGTTCTCGAAGAGGATTTTCGGTCCGAAACGCTTGGTGACCTTGTCGAGGACGATCAACGTGCAGGCTCCGTGAAAAAGGGGGCACCTACTAGCACGTTCGGGGGGGTGGCGCCCCCGGCGGACCGCCGCGGGTCAGTCGACGATGCCGAGCGTGTCCTTGCGCGCGGCCAGGCACGCCTCCGAGCCGACCGGGAACACGCTGCAGTTGTACGGGCGTAGCTCGTAGATGCGGCAGAGGTTCTTCGGGGCGAGGTGCAGGCAGCGCTTGCGCGCGTCGAGCTTGAGCACGACCTTGCCCTTCGAGGTGCGCACGTAGTCGCGCGAGAGCAGGTCGGGGCGACCGGCGCGCCGAAACGCCGCGAGGTCCCAGGGCTCGAGCACCACGCGGTTGTCGCGGCAGCACGCCCCGCACGCCAGACAATCGAGCCGCACGCGCGCGGTCGAGCGCGGGTGGCGCGCGTCGCGATCGCACCACTCCTCGACGATGCCCTCGTCGATGGGGCGCACGCGCACCGAGGCGAGCCCCTTGGCGGGCCCGGAGCGGGCGGTGCCCCAGCGGCGCACGTCGAGCGCGAGCAGCGCCCAGAGCGCCGGGTCGGTGAGCTTGCCGTCGCGCCCGCGCGGCAGCAGCAGCTTGCGCTTGCCGTTGTCGAACAGCAGCACGGAGAAGCCCCCGGAGCGCACGTGGGCGACGGCGTTCGCCAGGAACTTCGGGTGGAACGAGCGCCAGACGGGACGGACGACGACGGTGACGGACATCGGCGGCGGACCGTAGCGAAGACCGGCGCCCTTGTCGCGGGGGCGGGCAGGTCGCCCGCGCCTTTTCCCGCCCGCGCAAAGTTGCTACTCATGGCGCGCCCTTTTCCTGGGCGCGCGCACCCACCGCCCCGATGAACGACCCCCTCGACCCGCGCGAGCCCGGCGATCAGCCCGAGCCCGCCCCCGCCACGCCGGCCCCCAGCCCGACCGCTCCCGAGCCGGCCGGCGCTCCCCTGCTCGCGCGCGGCAACCGCCTGCGCCTCGCGCGCGGCGGCCTCATCGCCCTCGCGGGCGGGTTCGTCGCGTTCGCCATCATGGCGAGCGACGCGCAGGCGCGCTGGGGCGTGCCGCTCGGCGTGCTGGCCGTCTTCGTCGCCGCCTTCGGCGTGCTCGATCTCCTCGGCTCGTTCGACGACCCGGACGAGACGGTCGCGACGCGCGTGCGCCTCTCCGACCTCGCCGCTCCCCTCGCCGCGACGCTCGGCGCGCTCGGCGCGACGCTCGCGCTCATCGGCGCGACGGCATCCGGCGCGCTCCCCATCGCCGCCGCAGCGGCGCTCGTGCCGGCTGCGTTCCTCGCGTTCGTCGCCGCCACGTTCCACCTCGGCGTCCGGCTCGGCCCGCTCGCGCTCGACGAGCGCGGCGAGGGGCGCCCGCTCGCGCGCCGCCACGGCTTCTGGGTCGTCGCCGTCGGCACGCTGCTCTACCTCCCCATGCAGGGCAGCTACTCGCTGTCCGACCCGTGGGAGGCGCACTACGGCGAGGTCGCGCGCGAGATGCTCTCGCGCAACGACTGGATCTCGACGTGGTGGGCGCAGGACGGCTGGTTCTGGTCCAAGCCCGTGCTCGACTTCTGGATGCAGGCGCTCGCCATGGGCATCTTCGGCGTGCACTGGAAGCCCGACCAGATGCTCGCGGGGGCCGAGGCCGGCCACACGCCCTGGCCCGAGTGGGCCGTGCGCATGCCGGTGTTCGTCCTCACCGTCCTGGCGCTCTACGTCCTCTACAAGGGCGTCGCGCGCGTCTTCGGGCGCCGCGCGGGCCTGCTCGGCGCGCTGGTGCTCGCGACGATGCCGCAGTGGTTCCTGCTCGCGCACCAGACCATCACCGACATGCCGCTCGTCGCGACGCTGTCGACGTCGATGGGCCTGCTCATGCTCGGCATGCACACGCCCGAGGAGCAGCGCGCCCGGAGCTACGAGGTCGAGATCGGCGCCGCGCGCGTGCGGCTCACCGCGTTCCACCTCGTCTTCTTCGTCATCATCGCCAGCGCGCTGCCGCAGATCCTCTACCTCGCGTCGCGCAACTTCGAGCTGTTCTGGGGCAGCGCCGGCCACGGCTTCCACCCCCACCTCGACGAGTTCTGGTCCGGGTCGCGCGGCAACTGCGGCCTGCCGGGCAACGAGGCGTGCAACCACCAGGTGCCGTCCAACGCGCAGTTCCAGCCGGGGCTGCAGGCGCTGATGTGGTCGGCGGTGCTCGGCCTCGTGCTCTGGCTCAACTGGGGCGAGCGCCGCCTGACGCGCCTCTACTACCTCGCCGCCTGGTACTTCGCGGCCGTCGCCACCATGGGCAAGGGGCCCGCGGGCTTCGGGCTGCCCATCTGCGTGACGTTCACGTACCTCGCGACCACCCGCAAGTGGAGGAAGCTGCTCACCGTCGAGATCGTCAGCGGCCTGCTCATCATCGCCGCGGTCGCGATCCCCTGGTACTTCGCGATGTACGTGCGGCACGGTCAGGCGTTCACCGATCGCCTCATCTTCCACGACATGTACAAGCGCGCGATGACGCA
>CAITLX010000080.1 GCA_903893335.1 uncultured delta proteobacterium
GCAGGTGTTCGGGCCCGCCGCGCCGCTGCACACCTCGCCCGTGCCGCACCCGCCGCAGTCGATGGTCGCGCCGCATCCGTCGGCCACCTTGCCGCACGTGTGGCCCCCCGCCGTGCACGCGGCTTGCCCGCAGGGCAGCACGCCACCGTCGCCGCCGCCTGCGCGGCAGCGGTGGCTCGCGTCGCACCCGTAGCCCGACGCGCAGTCGACGTCGGCGAGGCACTCGAACGCGCACTGGCCCGCGCGGCAGACGAGCGGCGCGTCGCACTCGGAGTTGTACGAGCAGGGGCTACCGCTGACCTCGACGCCGGCGTCGACCGCCGGCAGCCCGCCGTCGACGAGCTCGGTCACGTCGGCGCACGAGGCCGAGAAGCAGCGCTGGCCGTCGAGGCAATCGCGATCGACCTTGCACTGGTCGCGGCACTGCCCGTCGACGCCGCACACCTGGCCCGCGGCGCAGTCGCTGTTGAAGCTGCACTTCGTCTCGACCGCGAGCTGGCAGACGTGAAAGGGGCGATCGCTCGCGACGCAGCGCTGGCCCGGGTCGCAGTCGCGCGAGGTCGTGCACGCGTTGTGGCAGCGCCGGAAGGCGCACACGAGCGGCGAGGTGCAGTCGCTGTTGATCGAGCACCCCTCGGACACCGAGGCCGCCGTCGTCGCGGTGGTGTCACCCGACGAGCAAGCTCCGCCGAGCGCGGCGGCGAAGAGGAACGCGAGCGCGGCGAGCGGTTTCGAGGTCATGGCGTCGATCGTCTGCCCCGACGACCGCGTCGTCAACCGACGAGCCGCCGCGCGCTCGATCTCGATGTCAACCGAGTGCGCTTGCCGCGCGCTCGATCGGAACGTCAACCGAGCGCAGAGGCCGCGCGCTCGATCTCGACGATCTCGCTCGCGAGGCCGAACAGCTCGGTGCGCGCGAAGCGCCCGGGCCTGCCGGCCGAGAGGCGCGGGAGCACGGCGACGATGCGACGCAGCGCGTCGGCCATGCGCCGGGGCATCGCGAGCCGCTCGATGATGGGGTCGAGGAACTGCACGGCCGCCGTCACGCGGTCGGCCTCCCCCTCGCACGCCTCCTTCATGGGCTCGAGCAGGAGCAGCGCGCAGAGCACGAGGTCGTCGAGCGGCGCGCCGCGCGCGCGCGTGCGGCGGTCGAGCTCGCCGAGCAGGCGAAACACCCGGTCGCTGGCGACGTCGTCGTCGAGGAAGCTGGCGAGCTCGGGCAGCAGCACCGCGAGGATGCCCGTCTCCCACGCGAGCCACACCGAGCGGTGCGCGCCCGCTCCGCGCATCAGGCGCAGGATCTCCTCGAAGAGGCGCGGACGCGCGGCCCGCGCGAGCGTCGCGCGCGTCGCCACCATCGCGTCGTACACGTCGGGGTCGATGCCGAGGTCGAGGCGCGCGGCGAACTTGATGGCGCGCAGGATGCGCACCGGGTCCTCGCGGAAGCGCGTCTCGGGGTCGCCGATGGTGCGCACCACGCGCCGCTCGACGTCGCGCCGACCGCCGACCCAGTCGAGGATCTCGCCGTGGTCGAGATCGTAGAACAGGCCGTTGATGGTGAAGTCGCGGCGCACCGCGTCCTCGTGCGCCTCGCCGAACGCGTTGTCGGTGCGGATGAGGAGGTCGACGTCGGCGCCGCCGTGGCCCGACGGATCGAGCGGGTCGGCGTCGGTCTGCGGCGACCTGCGGAACGTCGCGACCTCGAC
>CAITLX010000081.1 GCA_903893335.1 uncultured delta proteobacterium
CCGTGCGCGAGATCGACGGCCGCGCGTTCGAGGCCGGCCCCGGCACCATCGGCGCGAAGCTGCAGAAGGCCTACCTGTCGGCCGTGCGCGGTCTCATCCGCCAGCACGACGACTGGCTGCACTACGTCTGATCCCGGCGAGGGTCAGACTGCACTGCGTCTGATCCCGGCGAGAGCCGGGCTCGCCGAGGGCCCCGGACGGTTCGTCCGGGGCCTCGCGCGCGTCAGTGGTGCCCGAGCACCCGCTTGAGCGGCCGGTTGAAGGCGAACATGGCGAGGCCGGTGCCGACGCCGAGGGCGGTGAGCAGCCAGAAGAAGTGCTCCGCCGAGAGCGTCTTGTCCTCGTAGTAGGTGCCGACGAACCCCGACAGGTAGTTGCCGACGAAGCTCGAGAGGAACCACATCCCCATCATCATCGAGACGATGCGCACCGGCGCGACCTTGGTGACGAGCGACAGGCCGATGGGCGAGAGGTACAGCTCGCCGACGGTGAGCAGCACCGTGCAGAACACCGGCCAGAAGAGGCTCCCCTTGCCGTCGCCGACCACCCGCGCGCCGACGACCATGACGATGAACGACAGGCCGAGGATGATGCTGCCCATCGCCATCTTCGTGATCGAGGTCGGCTCCTTGCCCTTCTTGCCCTGGCGGATCCAGAGGATGTCGAGCACGGGCGCGAAGAGGATGATGCACACGGGGTTGATCGACTGAAACCAGGTCGACGGGATCTGGAAGCCGAGCACGTGCGGCCAGATCGTGCGCTCGTCCGCCCACGACTGCATCGTGTTGCCCTGCTGCTCGTAGACGGCCCAGAACACGACGTTGAGCGCGCAGAGCCCGACCAGCGCGAGCACGGCCTTCCACTCGGTGCCGTCGAGCGAGGGGGCCGTCTGCCCGAGGCGGAAGGTGAAGAACGCCGCGGTCGCGAAGAAGAGCATCGCGATGATCATGTTGATGTCGAACGCGTGCGTGACGCCGTAGCCGAAGAGCGCGGCGACCACGACGACGTCGACCGCGAGCAGGCCGAGCGTCCACGCCTTGGCCGCGGGCGACGCCTCGCGGTGGTGCGCGGGCGTCTCGGCCGCGACGGCAGCCTTCGTCTCGCCGAAGTGGTCGGAGGCCAGGTGCTTGCCGCCCAGCATGTAGACGGTGAGTCCGAGCACCATGCCGACGCCGGCGGCGGCGAAGCCGTAGTGCCAGCCGTAGACGGCCGCGAGCGTGCCGCAGACGAAGTTGCACACGAACGCGCCGAGGTTGATGCCCATGTAGAAGATGGTGAACGCGCCGTCGCGGCGCGGGTCACCGGGCGCGTAGAGGTTGCCGACCTGCGTCGAGACGTTCGGCTTGAACGCGCCGTTGCCCACGATGAGCAGCGTGAGCGCGACGAAGAAGAGGTTCTCGAAGGCCATGACGAAATGGCCGAGCGCCATGAGCACGCCGCCGATGATGACCGTCTTTCGCTGGCCGAGCAGGCGGTCGGCCACGACGCCGCCGAACACCGGCGTGAGGTAGACGAGGCCCGTGT
The DNA here is from genome assembly GCA_903893335.1 of uncultured delta proteobacterium. Lineage (GTDB taxonomy): Bacteria > Myxococcota_A > Polyangia > Polyangiales > Polyangiaceae > CAITLX01. Next base: position 1,525 of record CAITLX010000081.1, read on the forward strand.
ACAGGCCGTAGAGCAGCGAGGCCTTCGCGCCGATCTCGCCGGGCACGAGGTGGCTGAGCGCGCTCCAGCCGAGCACGTGGCTCGGGTCGCCGGCCAGGTTCTTCGGGCCGCCCTGAAGCTCCTGGCGCATGGTCACGAACAGGAAGTTGACCATGTAGAGCTTCAAGAGCCCGCGCATGCCGTAGTAGGAGAAGCGCTCCCACATCTCGGCGAAGAACAGGATGACGAGGCCGACCGGGTGGCCGAAGCGCTCCTCGAACTTGGTCAGCGGGACGGGGCGCGCGAGCGGCGCGTCGGGCGTGGCGGCGATCGTCGACAAGGGGGTCACCTCGGGGAAGCGCGCATCGTAGCGTCAGAGCGCCGAGACGAAGCGAGAAACCCGCGCGCTCGCGGCGTCGGCGCGCCGCCGAGGCGCCTGGGCGCCCGAGAGCGATGACACCCACCGTCGAGGGGGCGCCTGGGCGCTCGATC
>CAITLX010000082.1 GCA_903893335.1 uncultured delta proteobacterium
CCACCGCTCAAGCCGATTTCTCCCCCCGCGGCGACCGAGCCGGACCGAAGGTTGCTCGCGCTCGCCGCGCTGAGCTGCTTGGCATCCGGGGCCATCGGCTACGCCACCGCTGCGACCGTTCGGACGTCGCCTCCGGGGGCACAGGCCGCGGCGTCGATACCGGTCGCATCCGCCGTGCCAAGCGCCGTCGACGTCCACGTCGAACCGCCTGCATCCGCCTCCGCGGCTGCGGCCGCGATCCCAGATCCGTCGCGCCCACCGACCTGCCCCGCCGGCATGATCGCGCTCGCGCGCGGCTCGCTCGACCTGCGCCAGCCCTGGCCACGTAAGGCTTGGCCGCCGGCGACGAAGGACCCTCTGCGCGTGGAGGTCGCCGAGTTCTGCGTGATGCCCGAGGCGGTCAGCGCGCGCGCGTACCGCGACTGCGTCACCGCCGGCAAGTGCGACGCGCCCGTGCGCGGGTGCATCGCGAACCCCGCCGGGCCGCTGCCCATGAACTGCGTCGACCACGCGCAGGCGGACGCCTACTGCCGAGGGATCGGGGGCTCGCTGCCGCGACTCGCCGAGGTGGAGCAGGCCTTCCGCGTCGCCTCAGGGCGCCTGGTGCTCGCGACCGACACCAGCGAGTGGGTCGAGGACGCCTTCCCCTCCCCGACGCTCGAGCGCGGCGCCGCGGTGCCTTGCGACGAAGCGGGGTGCTGGCACATGTGGTTCAAGGCGCAGGGCGACCCCTCACTGCCGAACCCGCGCATGTCGTGGAACCAGGGCACGAAGGGGTCCTCCACCCTCTCGTTCCGTTGCGTCGTACGGGCCGCGGGGGGCTAACGCCGCTACGGAGAAGACCGATGCGCGCTGAGCTTCGCAGGCCGGCTGATGAGCACCTCGCCGTCAGTCCTGTTCTCGAGCGGCGTGTCCTTGGTGATGTCGAGCACTTCCAGGATGGGCCTCTCGATGATGAGCCCGAAGCTGTTGCGGACGGCGGAAAGCTTCTTGGATCATGGGCGCCGCGTCACACGTTCGCGCCAACAAAAGCCTAACACCCACGCCTACCCCTCGCTCCGCCCGCGCCCCAAGTACCTCCTCCCGACCTCGCCTATCCACGCCGCTGCTCCCTCGGCCTGGATCGCGTCGACGACCTGCTCGAGCGTCCACGCGACGAAGCTGTCGTCCGACGCGAGGCACGCCCGGTAACGCTCGACGGCGCTCGCGCACCGCGCGTTCTCCCTCGGGGACAGGAACGCGAAGCGCGCGCTCGCGTAGCCCTGCTCGCGGTCGAGCCCGAGCGCGCCAGCCAGCAGGTGGTCGCGCCAGATCTGTTGCAGCGGCTTCGCCATCAGCCGCTCGCGCGCCTCGGGGCGGAAGCAGGCCATCGCCGCGGCGACCGAGTCGTACCGCTCGCGGTGCGGCGCGGGCGGGTCGCCCAGCCCCTCGTGGTACTTCACCTCGATACCGACGAACGCGGGCGCGCCGCGCACGTCGGTGTGCTCGACGAACACGTCGAACGCGGACCGGTCGCCCGTGTAGCGCTCATCGCCGCGCCCCGGCGAGTGCTCGAACCCGACCGCCGTCACCCGCCCCACGCGCCCCGGCATCAGCCGCGAGAACACCCGCGACGCCAG
>CAITLX010000083.1 GCA_903893335.1 uncultured delta proteobacterium
CGGCGAGCCCGCGCCACACCGCGACGCCGACGAGCGCGGCGCCCACGACCGCGAGGGCGCCCCAGCGCGCGACGGCGCGCGCGCGGCTCACGAGCGCGCGGCCGCGACCGTGAGCTCGAGCACGCCGACGCCCGAGACCTCGATGGCGAGCCGGTCGCCCGCGGCGAGCGGCCCGACGCCCTCGGGCGTGCCGGTCACGAGCAGGTCGCCCGGCTCGAGCGTCATGATGCGGCTCGCGGCGGCCACGAGGCGCGCGATGGGGAAGATCATGTCGCGGGTGTTGCCCTGCTGACGCTGCTCGCCGTTGACGCGGCACGAGACGTCGAGCGCGCAGGGGTCGAGCGCCGAGGCGGGCACGACGTAGGGGCCGACGGGGCAGAAGGTGTCGAAGCCCTTGGCGCGCGTCCACTGGCCGTCCTTCGTCTGCAGGTCGCGCGCGGTGATGTCGCCCACGGCCGTGTAGCCGAGCACGTGCTCGAGCGCGCTCGCCTCCGGGACGTGCCGCGCGCGCTTGCCGATGACGACGCCCACCTCGGCCTCGTGATCGACGCGCGCGCTCTCGGGGGGCAGCTCGATGGTGCCGCCCGGGTCGAGCAGCGACGAGGGGGGCTTGAGGAAGAAGAGGGGCTCCTTCGGGACGTCGTGGCCGAGCTCCTTGGCGTGCGCCTGGTAGTTGCGGCCGACGCAGAGCACCTTGGTCGGCTCGACGGGGCACACGAGCCGCAGCGCCGCGAGCGGGTGCGCGACGCCGGTGCGACGCGCGCCGAGCCACGGGGCGCCCCCGAGCAGGTGGGCGACCTCGGCCTCGACCTCGGCGTAGGAGAGCGAACCATCCGGGAGTGCGACGCGGGCCCAGCGCATGGGGCGCGAGCATAGCGCCGCCGCGGGCGACAGCGCCCGCTCAGTTGATGGCGCGCTTGTCGAGCCTGAGCTCGCCGTCGGGCGCGCGCACCACCTTCACGGTGTCGCCGGGGAGGAACTCGCCGGCGAGCACCGCCATGGCGAGCGGGTCCTCGAGGTGGCGCTGGATGGCGCGCTTGAGCGGCCGGGCGCCGTACTGCGGGTCCCAGCCGAGCTCGGCGAGGTACTCGCGCGCCGGGTCGCTGACGTCGAGCGTGAGGTCGCGCTTCTTCATGCGCTTGGCGAGGTGGTGGAGCTGGATGGTGACGATGCGCGCGAGCTGATCGCGCGAGAGGCGCGAGAAGACGACCATCTCGTCGAGGCGGTTCAAGAACTCGGGGCGGAAGTGGCGGCGCACCTCCTCGAGCACGGCCTCGCGCACCTTGGCCTTCATCGCCACGTCCCCCTCGCCCGCGAGGCGCTCCTCGAGCGCCGCGGCCTGCGCGGTGCCCACGTTGGAGGTGAGGATGATGACGACGTTCTTGAAGTCGACCGTGCGCCCCTGACCGTCGGTCAAACGACCGTCGTCGAGCACCTGCAAGAGCACGTTCCACACGTCGGGGTGCGCCTTCTCGACCTCGTCGAAGAGCAGCACGCTGTAGGGGCGGCGGCGCACCGGCTCGGTGAGCTGGCCCCCCTCCTCGTAGCCGACGTAGCCGGGGGGCGCGCCGATGAGCCTCGAGACGGCGTGCTTCTCCATGTACTCGCTCATGTCGAGCCGGACCATCGCGTGCTCGTCGTCGAAGAGGAACTCGGCGAGCGCGCGCGCGAGCTCCGTCTTGCCGACGCCCGTGGGGCCGAGGAAGAGGAACGAGCCGATGGGGCGGCGCTCGTCGCCGAGCCCCGCGCGCGAGCGCCGGACGGCGTTGGCGACCGCGACGACGGCGTCGTCCTGCCCGATGACGCGCTCGTGCAGGCCCCCCTCCATGCGCAGCAGCTTCTGCTTCTCCCCCTCGAGCATCTTGCTGACGGGGATGCCCGTCCACTTGGCCACGACGCTCGCGATGTCCTGGTCGGTGACCTCCTCCTTGAGGTAGCTCACCGTCTCCTGCACCCGCGCGAGCTCCTTGCGGCGCGCCTCGACCTGCTTCTCGATGGCCGGCAGCTTGCCGAAGCGGATCTCGGCGGCCGCTCCGAGGTCGCCCGTGCGCTCGGCGCGCTCGACGTCGGCGCGAAGCTGCTCGAGCTGCGGGCTGAGCTTGCGGATCTGGTCGATGATCTCCTTCTCGCGCATCCACTGCGCGCGCTTGCCGTCGCGGTCGCTCGACAGCTCGGCGATCTCGCGCGCGAGCTCCCCGAGGCGCGCCTTGCTCGCCGGGTCGCGCTCCTTGCCGAGCGCCTGCTGCTCGATCTGAAGCTGCAACAGCTTGCGCTCGATCTGGTCGATCTCGACGGGCATCGAGTCGATCTCCATCTTGAGCTTGGAGGCGGCCTCGTCGACGAGATCGATCGCCTTGTCGGGCAGGAAGCGCTCGGTGATGTAGCGGTTGGAGAGCACCGCGGCGGCCACGAGCGCGGCGTCCTGGATGCGGATGCCGTGGTGCACCTCGTAGCGCTCCTTGAGGCCGCGCAGGATGGCGATGGTGTCCTCGACGGTGGGCTCGGGCACCTGCACGGGCTGGAAGCGGCGCTCGAGGGCGGCGTCCTTCTCGATGTGCTTGCGGTACTCGTCGAGCGTGGTGGCGCCGATGCACCTGAGCTCGCCGCGCGCGAGGGCGGGCTTGAGCATGTTCGCCGCGTCCATCGCCCCCTCGGCGGCGCCGGCGCCGACGAGCGTGTGAAGCTCGTCGATGAAGAGGATGACGCGCCCGGCGGAGGCCTCGATCTCCTTGAGCACGGCCTTGAGGCGGTCCTCGAACTCGCCGCGGAACTTGGAGCCGGCGACCATCGAGGCGAGGTCGAGCGCGACGAGCCGCTTGTCGTGCAGCGACGTCGGCACGTCCCCCTTCACGATGCGGTGCGCGACCCCCTCGACGATGGCCGTCTTGCCGACGCCCGGCTCGCCGATGAGCACGGGGTTGTTCTTCGTGCGGCGCGAGAGCACCTGCATCACGCGCCGGATCTCCTCGTCGCGGCCGATGACCGGATCGATCTTCCCGCGGCGCGCGGACTCGGTGAGATCGCGCGTGTACTTCTCGAGCGCCTGGAACTTTCCCTCCGGGTCCTGATCGACGACGCGCTGCGAGCCGCGCACCTCGGCGAGCGCGCGCATGAGCTTGTCGTGCGCGAGGCCGTGGCGGTCGAACACCGCCTGCACGTCCTTGTCCTTGGCGCCGGCGAGCAGCAGGTGCTCGACCGAGACGAAGTCGTCCTTCAGCGCCTTGGCCGCGTCGTCGGCGCGCTGGAGCAGCTCGACGCCGCGGCGCGAGAGGCCAGGCTCGGCGCCGCCGGACTGGCGCGGGAACGACTCGAGCCGCTGCTCGAGGTCGGTCGCGAGCGCGCGTGGGTCGGCGCCGGCCTTCTGCACGAGGGGCGCGGCGACGCCCCCCTCCTGGCGGAGCGCGGAGAGCAGCACGTGCTCGGGGTGGGCCTCGGGGTTGCCGCGGCGGCTCGCGAGCTCGACGGCCGAGCGCAAAGCCTCCTGGCTCTTGTTCGTCATCCGGTCCATCTGCATGGCGGAGGCCAAGCTAAGGACGAAGCCGGGGCTCGCAAGGGTGGCGCCGGCAGGCGGCCCCGACCCAGCCTGCTAGGCTCGGGCGCCCGTGACCGAGACAGCCCCCCTCGCCGCGCTCACGCCGGCCGATCTCGCCACGCTCGCGGGCATCGAGCTGGGCGACGCGCGCAAGCTCGTCTCCTCGTACCACCGCACCGGGGGGCTGCCGCGCATCGCCCCGGCTGGCGTGCGGCGCGTCGCGCTCGAGCGGGCGCGCGCGGTCACCCACACGCCTGCCCTCACGGTCGAGTCGCGGGCGGCCAGCGCGCTCGACCCCTTCGTGAAGTACGCCTTCGCGGCGCCCGACGGCGCCCGCTTCGAGGCCGTGCGCATCCCGCTCGAGCGCGCCGGGCGCTACTCGGTCTGCGTCAGCTCGCAGGTCGGCTGCGCGCTCGCTTGCACCTTCTGCGCGACCGGGCGCATGGGGCTCGCGCGCAACCTCGAGCCCTGGGAGATCGTCGAGCAGATCCGCGCCGTGCGCGCCGAGCTTCCCGCGCCCGGACGCGTGCACGGCGTCGTGTTCCAGGGCATGGGCGAGCCCCTCGCCAACCTCGCGGCGGTCGTGCAGGCGGCGCGCGTGCTGAGCGAGCCGAGCGCGCTGGCCATCGACGGGCGCGCCGTCACCGTCTGCACCTCGGGGCTGCCCACGGGCATCCGCGCGCTGGCGCGCGAGCTACCCGCCGCGCGCCTCGGCTGGTCGGTCGGCTCGGCGCTCGAGCAGACGCGGGCCTCGCTCATGCCGATCGAGCGCGCGCACCCGCTGCGCGAGGTGCTCGCGGCGATGGGGGAGCACGCGGCGCTCACCCGTCAATCGCCCATGTGGGCCTACACCATGCTCGCCGGCGTCAACGACGGCGACGACCACGCGCTCGCGCTCGCGCGCCTGGCCCACGCCTTCGCGGACACGTACGGTCGGCGCCCGCGCGTCAGCCTCGTGGCCTACAACTCGATTGGCCCGGGCGACCCCTACGACCGCTCGTCGCCCGAGCGCGAGTCGCGCTTTCGCGACGTGCTCTCGGCCGAGGGTGTGGCCGCCATTCGTCGCTACTCCGGCGGCAGCGACGTGGCCGCAGCGTGCGGCCAGCTTGCCGCGGGGTGAGCTGCGCCCTCGCCGCGCCCCGCCGACGTTGACGCCCCGCGGCGCGGCGTGACCTACTTCGCTCCCCGTGAAGCCCCTCGCCCGTTCGCCGATCGCCCTCGCCCTCGCCACCTCGCTCGCTGCCGTCGCCTGCTCGTCGAGCGACGCCGCCCCCGCTGCCTCGGGGCCGAAGGCGACCACGGGGCTCGTGACCGCGGAGCGCATCGTCTACTCCGACGGCCTGCACAACGAGAACACCGATCTGGCGTCGTGGAGCGGCGCGACCTGGCTCGTGTTCCGCGGCGGCGAGACGGGGCAGGTGGGCTCGCCCAAGGCGCGCCTGAAGGTCTATCGCTCCGACGACCTCGGCGACACGATGACGATGACCGCCGAGGTCTTCATGCCCGAGCGCGACATTCGCGATCCGAAGCTGCTCGTGCTCGACGGCAAGCTCGTCCTCTATGCCATCGCGCGCACTCCGGGGCCGCACCTGCGCGACGCGGGCGGGCTCGCCTGGACGGTGCGCAGCGAGAGCGCCGACGGCGTGCACTGGTCGGTGCCCGTGAAGGTCGCCGACGAGACGTGGGGCTTCTGGCGCTACGCCCAGCACGGCGGCCAATGGTACGCGACGGCGTACAACGACGGCGACACGCAGGTGGGTCTCTTCTCGTCGCCCGACGGCACGGCGTGGCAGAGGGTGTCGCTCATCTACGACTCGGTGCCCGACGTGCCGAGCGAGGCCGAGTTGCAGTTCTTCGGCGACACGGCCGTGTCGCTCGTGCGGCTCGACAATGGCGCCACGCTGCTCGACGAGGGGCACACCGCCGTCTGCGTCGCCCAGCCTCCGTACGCCGCGTGGGATTGCGGGCGGCAGTTCGACAAGCGGCTCGACGGGCCCAAGTGGTTCGAGCACGCGGGGCGGCAGTTCATCATGGCGCGCAAGCACATCCCCGACGGCCGCAAGCGCACCGCGCTCTACGAGATCGTCGGCGATCTGGCCAACCCCAAGGCTGCCCTGTCGCTGAACGAGCTTCACGAGTTCAAGAGCGCGGGCGACACGTCGTACGTCGGCGTGCTGCCCATCGGCGGCGATCAGTTCCTCGTCTCCTGGTACTCGAGCGACGTCACGACCGACGAGCCCTGGCTGACGGGCATGATCCACCCGTCGGACATCTGGCAGGCGTGGGTCGACCTCGGCTACCTCGGCAAGTAGCGATTGCCACTCAGGCGACCAATAGCTCGACCGAGCGCAGGCGGGCCTCGAGCGTGGGCGAGGCGTGCACCACGATGAGCTCGTCGGCGCGGGCGTGCTCCGCGAAGCGCTCAACGTAGGCCTGCACCTCGGCGCGCGTGCCCATTGCGGTGTAGGTGCTCATCGCGGCGATGCCC
>CAITLX010000084.1 GCA_903893335.1 uncultured delta proteobacterium
CGCGCGATGCTAGCCGAGGTCGCGTCAGCCGGGGGGGAGCACCGCGACGTCCCACCGCACGCGGACCACCGCGGGCGCGGTGTGGTGCAGGCGCAGACCGCCCGCGTCGAGCGCGACGTCGGTGCCCTTGGCCGTGGTGACCCGCACGCGCTGGACGCCACCGGGAGCGGCGTCGATGCGCGTGCACCCCGCGCACGAGGCGAGCGTCGCGTCGTCGGGGGCAGCGGCGAGCCCCGCCGGGGCCCCGATCGGGGCGGCGCCAAGCTCGGCGGTGAGCAGCGTGCCGTCGACGAGCGTCGCCGTCGCGGTGCCGGTCGCCGCGTCGATCGCCACGCGCACGTCGAGCACGTCGGCGCGGTCTCCCATCCCGACGACGTCGGGGCTCGACTCCGGCGCGAGCGTCTCGACGTCGGGATCGAGCAGCGCGACGACCCCGCCGGACGCGAGCCACATCGGCAGCACGTCGAGGGGCGCGTCGCGCGTCACCGTGCGCCCGCCCACGGCAGCCTCGAGCGTCCACCAGTCGACCCAGCGGCCCGGCGGCAGCCACGCGCTGCGCGAGCGCGCGCCGCGGCGCACGACCGGCGCGACGTACAGCGCGGGGCCGAAGAAGTAGTCGAACTCCGCGGCGCGCGCCTCGGCGACGTCGGGGTGCACGAGCACCGGGTGGCGCATGATCGGGGCGCCGGTGTCGACCGCGTGCTTCGCGGCGGCGTACAGGTAGGGCAGCAGCCGCGTGTGCAGGCGCGCGTAGTCGCCGTAGACGCGCGTCGTCTCGGCGTCCGACCAGAGCGTCCACTTCGGAGGCGAGCCCGCGGGCGCCGACGCACAGGCGTTCTCGTCGTGCATGTCGGGCGAGAGCGCGCCGAACTCGGCCCAGCGCAGGTACAGCTCCTTGTCGACGGGCGGCTGGTTGATGCAGGTGTAGCCGCTGATGTCGCTGCCCCAGAACGGGATGCCCGCGATGCCGGCGCCGAGCCCCGCGCGCACCTGCGCGGGCAGCCCCTTCACGTCGTCGAAGCTCGCCGCCGGGTCGCCCGACCAGACGACGGGCGCGAGCGCCTGCGTGCCCGCGTAGCCCGCGCGCGCGAAGTACATCCAGTCGTCGCCGCGCTGCTCGCGCATCCAGTCGGTGACGGCGCGCTGGTAGTCGAGCGGGAACGCGTCGTGCGCCTCCCAGCCCGTGCGGCCGTCGTGCAGCAGGGCGCGCTGCGGGAGGTACTCGCCGAAGTCGAGCATCCAGCCGTCGTAGCCGAGGTCGAGCGCGCGCTGCAGGATGCCGTGAAACCAGGTGACCGCCTCGGGGTTGGTCACGTCGATGGTCGCGACCTTGCGCGCGCCGCCGCTGACGATGGTGGTGTCGAGCTCCGTCCCGTCGTCGGCGCGGACGAAGTAGCCATGCGCACGCCCCTCGTCCACGAGCGCCTGCACCTCGGGCTTGGCGTCCTCGACGCCCACGTAGGCGTTGAAGTAGCCGATGGCCTTGAACCCCTGCTCGTGGGCGGCCTTCGTCCAGGCCGCGAGCTGCGCCTCGCGCCCCGTCTGCGAGAGGTACGGGAGGAAGTGCGTGGTGTCGTCCGCCATGGTGGTCGGCACCTTGCGCTGGCGCAGCAGCTTCCACTCGGGCACGCCGTCGACGATCTCGTCGGCGCCCACGCGCCGCCGCGGCCCGAACACCCAGGGCGCCGGCAGGCGCGCCCGCCCGGTGAGCTGCGTGTAGTGCCCGATGGTCGCGAGCGGGTCGGCGTGCACGAGCACGTGGTAGCGAAGCCGCGGCGACTCGACCGCGAAGC
>CAITLX010000085.1 GCA_903893335.1 uncultured delta proteobacterium
GGCCCTCGCGCCGGGCGCGCGGGCGGCCTCCTCGGCGCGGTCGTAGTCGACGAGCGCCTCGACGAGGCGGCCGAGGTTCTCCTCGCAGAGGGCGAGGTGGAAGCGCAGGCCCGCGGTCTCCTTCACGGTGAGCGCGTCGCGAAACTTGCGCGAGGCCTCGTCCCAGCGGTGCGCGTCCTCGGCGGCGCGCCCCTCGGCGAAGAGCCTCCGCGCGAGGGCGATCTCGGCGGGCGTCGGCTCGGCGTGGGCGCCGCGCGCGTCGAGCGTGAGCAGCAGGGCGGACGCCGCCGCGATCGCGAGCGCGCGAGGGTGAAGCGTCGTCGTGCGGCGCGGGGCGATGCGTCGAGGGGCGAGGTGCGGCATCGGCCAGCATCCGCGTTGTCGTGGATACGACCGGAAAGGTCAACCCTGGAACCGAGGTGTAAAGCGCCTTTCAGGGCTCTTGCGCCAGATCGAGCCCGGCGGGCACGTAGTAGCTCGTGAAGGGCGCGTAGCCGTACAGGCCGAGCCCGAACGGCTTGTCGGCGTGGGCCTCGTGCGCGCCGTCGGAGGTGGCGGCGAGCCGTCGCCGCGCGACCGACCAGCCCGTCGCGCCCAGCGGCTGAAGCTCGCTCGACGCGAGCGTCGTGCCGTCGACCGTCACGCTCGCGCCGGTCGGCGCGACGACGTTGACGAAGGTGTCGGCGAACGAGGTCGGCGCCGCGAACGCGTAGCGCGACCGGAACTGCGCGGTGGGCGGGCAGAGCGACTCGCTCGGGTCGCCGACGCCCGCGGCGCGTGGATCGGTGCCCCCCGCTGCTCCGGCGCCGTGCAGGTAGAGCGTGACGGCGAACGGCACCGCGGACGAGACGCGAAAATCGGTCGCCACGTCGCCGATCTCGACGACGTCGCCGGCGCCGAGCGTCACCGACGGGTGCACCTCCGCCGGGTCGAACGTGAGCGTGGTGCCCGGGTGCACGCCGTGCACGCGCACCGTCTGCGAGCGCACGCCGAGCGGCGTGGTCGGGGCCGCGACGAGGTAGTCGCTGCCGAGCGCGCCGAGCGGGAGCACCGACTCCTCGACGTGATCGCACGAGGGGAGGTCGTCGGGGACGTCGACGCAGCCGACGCCCGAGAGCACCGAGAGCGGGTGCCCCGCGTTCGCGTGGAGATGCGTGCCCGACAGAGAGGCGCCCGCCGCGCGCCCGTCGGAGAAGAGCTCGAGCACGTCGCCCGCGGCGAGCGTGGCCTGCCCGACCTCGCCCGCAGCGAGCGCCGCGAACCCGCCGCCGCCGAGCACCGGGCCCTCGGCCTCGACCGTGAGGTCGGTGCCGTCGGCCGTGGCCGTGATCGCGACGAAGTCGCCCATGGCGGCGCTCGAGGGCGGGTGCCACGCGCGGTAGCCCGTCACGACGTACGTCGTGCCGAGCGCGTGCGTCGGCAGCAGCAGCGAGGCGCCGTTGGTCGAGGCGTAGCAGCGCCCCGAGCCCGACGCGTCGGGGCAGGCGGCGGACACGGGGGCCTCGGTGGCGAGCGGGCTGTGCTGCCAGACCGACACCGGGCCGTCGCTGCGCAGGCGGTAGGCGCCCGATGGCGAGAGCACGCTCTCGCGGTAGGTCGGGATCGTCTGCGTCACGGGATCGAACTCGGGCCCCTTGAGGTCGGCGACCCAGGGAAGCGCGATCGTCGCGGCGTGGCCCGGGGCGACCTCGGCGCGCGCGACGATGGCGTCGCCGCGCGTGACGACGAGGTGCGCGACCGCGTCCGAGGCGCTCGCGACCATGACGCCGAACGCGAACGGCGCCGCGAGCACGTCGTTGGCCGTGACCGTCGGCCAGAACTCGCAGCCGATGGAGCTGGGCGCGAGCTGCGCGGGCGAGCATGCGCCGTGGCAGCCGTCGGGCTCGCACGTCATGCCTTGGACCGGGTCGCACGCGAAGCGCACCCGGCGGGTGCCGCGCGCGTCGCACGCCTCGGCCTCGCCGTCTGCGCAGCTCCCGGTGAAGGGGATGCAAGCGACGCAGCCGAGCGACGGCGCGCACACCTTGCCCTCCGACGCGCACGGCGTCTGCGCCGAGTAGCCGCCGTGGCCGTCGCACACGCGGGCGAGGGCCCCCTCGCAGACGACCTGCCCGAACGGGCAGCCCGCGTCGTCGCCCGTGCCCCCCGCGTCGGCGGGCTCGCCCCCCGGCCCGACGTCGACGCCGGGGAAGAGGTCGCTCGCGGCGCAGGCGGAGAGCGCCGTGGCGAGCGCCGCGGCGAAGAGGGGCGAGGAGCGAACAGGCATCGGAGCGACCGCCGCGCTCGTGCCGGCGGCTCGGGCATGGTGCCACCGCGCCGCGCCGAACGCGAGGCGCGGGGGGGGGAGCCGGGGCCTCGCGGGGCTCAGCCTGTGCGCGGCAGGCGCACGCAGAACGCGTTGCCCACCGACGTGGGCTCGACCCAGATGGAGCCGCCGTGCGCCTCGACCGCGAGGCGGCAGAACGCGAGCCCGACGTCGCCCGGGCCGCGCACGAGGTCGAGATCGACGTCGCCCGCGAGCCGGTCGTGCGCGTGGAAGATCGACTCGCGGTACTCGGGCGCCACCGCGGGCCCCTCGTCGAGCACGCGCAGCTCGACGTGGCCGTCGGCCGAGCGCGCCTCGATGGCGACGGTCGAGCCCGACGGGCCCCACCGCACCGAGTTGTCGACCAGGCTCTCGATGGCGCGTCGCAGCACTCCGGCGTCCACGCGCAGGGCGCCGGACACGGTGCAGTCGGTCTCGAGCACTTGCTGCCGGGCCTGCGCGCGGGGCGCCATCTCGCGCGACGAGGCGTCGATGAGGTCGGCGAGCGACACGTCGCTCAGCACGAGCTCGAGGCGGCGCTCGTCGCTGCGCGTGACGTCGACGAGGTTCATCAGCATGCGGTGCACGGTGCTCGTCGAGCGCAGCACGTCGCGCAGGCACTCGCGGCCGTCCTCGGAGAGCCCCTCGTCGGACTCGGCGAAGCGGATGTTGGCCGGGATGGCCGAGAGGTAGCTCTTGAGGTCGCGCACGATGACGCTCGTCAGCTCCTCGCTGCGGCGACGCTCGCGCACGAGCGCGTCGAGCTGCGCCTGCACCGTCTCGTTGGCGGCGGCGAGCTGCCGGCTGATGCGCTTGATGCGCAGCAGCGAGCGGACGCGGATGAGCAGCTCGGTGCGCGTGATCGGCTTGGTGAGGAAGTCGTCGGCGCCCGAGCCGAGCGCGCGGTCGTGCGTCTCGCGGTCGGCGAGCGCGGTGAGGAAGATGACGGGGGTCGCCGGGCCGCCGGGAAGCTGGCGCAGGCGCCGGCAGGTGGCGAAGCCGTCCATCGCCGGCATGAGGATGTCGAGCAGCACGAGATCGGGCTGGTGCGCCTGGAACAGGAGCAGGGCCTCCTCGCCGTCCTCGGCCTTGATGACGTCGTAGCCGGCGGGCGCGAGGTGCCCCTCGACCACGTCGCGGTTGACCGGCTGGTCGTCGACGACCAGCACGCGCTCTCGGTACGCCTCGCTGGAGGTGTTGGCTTCGGGGAGCTGACGGAGGCTCACGGGGCGGGGCCTGTCCCTCTGGGGAGCGGTGGAGACTCCAAGCCTAGCATCGCCCGCAGCGCGCGCGGTCGGCGTTCGGTGGGGCGGGGCGTCAGCCGGGCGGGGTCAGGCGCGCAGGGGCCCGCGGGCGGGGTCATGCGCGCGAACCGAGGAGCACGAGGACGCGCAGGCTGGGTCAGGCGCGCAGCGTGGCCCCGAGCTTCTGGCGCGTGGCGGCGACGACCGCCTCGTGGCGGCGGTCCACCTCGACGTCGGTGAGCGTGCGGGCCTCGTCGGGCGCGGTGGCCGCGCGCGGGTCGCGGTAGACGACGTGGTAGGCGAGCGAGCGGTGCCCGGCGGGCAGCGCGCTGCCGCGGAACAGGTCGAAGAGCTCGACCGACTCGCACAGGTCGCCCGCGGCCTCGGCGATGGCGCGCGCGACGTCGCCGGCTGAGATCTCGTCGGGGAGCACGAGCGCGATGTCGCGCGTGACGGCGGGCAGCCGGGGGATGGGCGCGAAGCGAGGCGTGGCGCGGCCGAGCGCGTCGAGGGCGCCGAGGTCGAGCTCGACGACGACGACCGGGCGGCCGCCGAGGTCCCACGCCTCGAGGACGTCGGGGTGCAGCAGCCCGAAGGTGCCGACCGCCATCCCGCCGACCGTGATCTCGCCCGCGCCGCGCGGGTGCAGGTGGGCCGAGCGCGCGTCGGGGGCCTGTGCGGCGACGGTCGCCTTGCGCCCGGTGACGCGCTCGACCACCTCGAGGGCGACCGCCTTGGCGTCCCACACGTCGACGTCGGCGGGCTTCTGCAGCCAGCCCGCGCGCGGGCCCGCGAGCACGGCCGCGAAGCTCGGGCGCTCGTCGGGCAGCTCGCCGCCGCTCGCGAGGAAGCGCGCGCCGGTCGCGAAGAGCCGCGCCCCGGGCTCGCCGCGCCGCACCGCGCGCACGAGCGCCTCGAGCAGCCCCGGCAGGAGCGAGGTGCGCATCACGCTGCGCTCCTCGGTCAGGGGGTTGAGCACGCGCACCGCCGGCGGCGGCGCGAACACGGCCGCGAGGTCGCGCGGCGAGACGAAGCCGTAGAGGAGCGCCTCGCTGAGGCCGAGGGCGACGGCGGCCTCGCGCACGCGGCGCTCGGTCACGCCGGTCGGACGCGGGGGCTGCGGCGCGATGGCGGGCAGCACGGTCGGGATGGCGTCGAGGCCGCGCACGCGCGCGACCTCCTCGATGAGATCGACCTCGCGCGCGCAGTCGGGGCGGTGCAGCGGGATGCTGACCTCGGCCTCGCCGGGGGCCGTGACGCGCGCGCGGAAGCCGAGGCGGCCGAGCAGCGCGAGCGCCTCGTCGAAGTCGACGTGCACGCCGAGCAGCGCGTCGAGGCGCGCGCCGCGCAGCCGCGTGGTCGCCTCGACGGGGGCCGCGTCGAAGACGTGGAGCGTGCCGGGCACGGCGGACCCGCCGGCGAGCCCCGTGACGAGCGCGGCGGCGTGGGCGAGCACGTCGGGCGCGTCGCCGCGGTCGACGCCGCGCTCGAAGCGGTGGCTCGACTCGGTGTGCAGGCCGTGGCGGCGCGCCGAGCGCCGGACGCCGCGCGGCGCGAAGTAGGCGCACTCGAGCAGCACGCGGCGCGTGCCCTCGCCGATCTCGCTGGTGCCGCCGCCCATGACGCCCGCGAGCGCGACGGGCCCCTCGCCGTCGCAGATGACCAGGTCGTCGGCGTCGAGCGCGCGATCGACGCCGTCGAGGGTGAGCAGTCGCTCGCCGGCGCGCGCGCGGCGCACCTCGATGCGCCCGCCGCGCACCTTGTCGAGGTCGAACGCGTGCATCGGGTGGCCGAACTCGAGCAGCACGAGGTTGGTCACGTCGACGACGTTGGAGATGGGGCGCACCCCGAGGCTCGTGAGGCGGTAGCGCAGCCAGGCCGGCGACTTCGCGATGGTGACGTCGACCACCGCCGCGGCGCCGTAGTGCGGGCAGCGCTCGAAGTCGTCGACGACGACGCGCGCGAGGTCGCCGATGGTGCCCTGCGCGACGCGCCCGGGTGCCTCGGGCGACGGCGCCGCCCAGGGCAGGCCGTAGAGCGCCGCGGCCTCGCGGGCGAGCCCGATGTGGCCGAGCGCGTCGGGGCGGTTGGGGGTGACGCCGATCTCGAAGATGCTGTCCTGCACGGCGGGCACGGCGGTGACGAGCGGCGTGCCGGGCGTCGCGGTGCCCGCGGGCAGCACGAGGATGCCGTCGTGGTCGTCGCCGAGGCCCATCTCCGACTCGGAGCAGAGCATTCCCTCGCTGACGATGCCCCCGATGTCGCGGGCGGTGAGGGTGAGCCCCTTGGCGGGCAGGTGCGTGCCGAGCGGGGCGAGCGCCACGAGCCCGCCGGGCGGCGGGACGTTGGGCGCGCCGCAGACGACGCGCATCTCGCGGCCGCCGCCGCAGTCGACGGTGACCAGGCGCAGCGCGGCGCGCGTCGGGTGGGGCTCGACGTGGCGCACGGCGGCCACGACGATGGGCTCGAGCCCCTGGCCGAACGGGTGGACGGCCTCGACCTCGAGGCCCGCGCGCGTGAAGCGCTCGGCGAGGTCGTGCGGGGAGGCGTCGAGGCCGGGCACGAGCGCCCGGATCCAGCGGTAGGAGGCTTTCATGGCGGCGGGCCCTGGCCTCTACCACGGCTCGCGCCGAGCCGCGCCCTCGCGCCTCAGGCGTTGCGGATGGCGGCGACGAGGTAGAGCGCCCCCATGGCGAGGAGCACGACGCCCGCCAGGCCTCGCGTCACGCGCAGATCGACCCGCGACGCGAGCGCGTCGGCCAGGAGCACGGCGAGCAGCGTGCTGGCCACGAGCGCCAGCGACGCGCCGACGAAGACCGACCAGCGGCTGTGCGACCCCGAGGCGAGCGTGAGCGCGGCGAGCTGCGTCTTGTCGCCAAGCTCGGCGAGGAAGACGGCGACGAAGGTCGAGGCGACGAGGCGGAGATCCATGGGCACGAGCCGTAGCGCGCGGGCGCGGTGCGGCGCAACGGGTCGACGGGGCCTTCGCCCGGTTGACGGCGCGCCGGGCCCGCGTGTCGCTGGGAGGCGATGCTGGTCGACGCTCGGGGGGGTGTGGCGGGGGCGCTGCTCGCGATGCTGGCGGGCTGTTCGGCGAACGCGGCCTCGGTCGGCGGCGCCGGGCGGGCCGGCTCGGGGGGCGCCGACGGAGGCGTCATCTTCTCGGGAGGCGGCGCAGGCGGCGGCGCAGGCTCGTCGCTGTTCGACGGCGGCGCGGTCGGCGACGCGACGACGAACGACCCCGACGCCGCGTGCCAGACGGTGAGCGCGAAGGGGACCAACCCCCCGGTCGACATCATCTGGGCGGTCGACACCTCGGGGTCGATGACCGACGAGATCGCCAAGATCCGGCAGAACATCAACGCGAGCTTCGTGCAGACGATCGAGCAGAGCCCGATCGACTGGCAGGTCATCATGCTGGCGCGCAAGGGCACGACCGACCTGTCGGTGTGCGTCGACCCGCCGCTCGGCGGCGCGGGGTGCGGCGACAACCCGCCGCGCTTTCACCACATCGACTGCGACGTCGAGAGCAACGACGCGCTCGACGTCCTCGCGCAGTCGTACACGGGGCAGTTCGATTTCATCCACGGGCTGAGCTGTCGGCAACCCGTCACGCCGTGGAAGACGCTCGCGCGCCCCTCGGCGACCAAGGTGTTCCTCGTCGTGACCGACGACGAGGCCGAGGGGCTCTTCTCGGCGACCCCGCCGTGGCAGATGTTCGACGACGCGGCGACGGCCGACCCGGCGATGTTCGGGGGCAAGAGCCACCGCCGCTACGTCTTCCACGGCATCATCGGGCGCGACGCGGTGGACCCGAGCGCGACCTGCTCGGGGGCGACCAACAGCGCCGTCGCGCCCGGGGTGCAGTACCAGCAGCTCGCGCAGCTCACCTCGGGCATGACGCTCTCCATCTGCGAGGACGACTGGTCGAAGGTCTTCCAGACGATCGCCAAGGGCATCGTCGACGCGCTGTCGTGCGAGTTCGACGTCCCGCCCCCCACCGACGGCGGCGCCATCGACCCCGCGAAGGTGAACGTCGCCTACACCGCCGGAGGGGCGAGCGCGGTCGACGTGCTGCAAGACGGCAGCGCGGCGTGCAACGCCGGCGCAGACGGGTGGCAGTGGGACGCGACCCAGACGAAGATCCTGCTGTGCGGGCCGACCTGCGACAAGGTGAAGGCCGACCCGCTCGGGTCGATCGACATCGTCTTCGGCTGCCAGACGAAGGTTCGCCCGCCGTCGTGACGCCGGGCGACGGGCGCGGGAACTTTCGCCCCCCGCCGCGCGTCTGAGTCGGGGTGCGAACGCTCCCTCCTCGATCGCCACGTTGGACGCGCGGTGTCGCCGCGCTACGTTGCGTGGCCGGGCGCCGGGCGACGCGGCGCGGGTGCAGAGACGAAGGCCCACCGCGTCGCGGTCCGCATCGAGGCGATCGTTGACCGAGCGACCCAACCCTCCCGCCGATCTGCACGCCGTCGCGCGAGCGGCGCGCGGGGCGCGGCGGCGCATCCGCGCGCGTCGCGTCGTGCACGCGGTCGTGGCCCAGGGGGCGCC
>CAITLX010000086.1 GCA_903893335.1 uncultured delta proteobacterium
GAGACCGCGACCGCGCGCGTGTGGCTCGACCGCGCAGCTGCTGCCGTCCCCGCGCACCCCGTCGTCGCCCGGCTGCGCGCGGAGCTCGCCGACGCCGCGAGCGACGCGGGCACCGCGGCGGCAGGTTGGACGGCCGTCGCCTCCACGTCGCGCCGCATCGACGTGCGGATCGACGCGCACGAGCGCGCCCGCGACGCGCTCGTGGCCCGCCTCGCCGAGGCTCCTCTCGACCGCGACGCCCTCACCGAGCTCGCGCACGCCCTCGACGCGCTCGGCGACGCGCAGGCACGCGACGAGGCGATCGACCGCGCCGCCGACACCGCGCGCCGCGCGATCGCGGAGGGCCGCCTCGACGACGCGCCGTTCCGGGTGCTCAGCTGCGTCGCCGAGCTGTGCGAGCGCCCCGACGCCGCGAGGCTCGTGGACCTCGCCGCCGACGCCGTCGCGGGACGACCCGCCGACGGCGCCGGTCTCGGGACGTTCGCCTGCGACCCCGCGCTCGACGAGCGCCTCGCGCCGCCTGCCTGGGCTCCGTCGCTGCGCTCGCTCTTCGCGACGCACGGCGCCGCGCTCGACGTCGCCTTCCCCGTCGATCCGGGCGCGCTCGCGGCCACACCGCTCGCCGACGAGGCGCTCGCGAGCGAGGTCTTCGAGCTCGGCGCCGCCTTCGGGCTCGCGGGCATCGAGTGCTTCGTCTCGGCCACGCTCGGCCCGCACGTCGTGCCGCTCGGGTCGTCGCCGCCTCGGCTCGCGCTCGGCGCGTCGCTCGCCGGCGCGGCCAACGCAGGCGCCCGTCGCTTCGCGCTCCTGCACGCGCTCGCGCTCGTGCGAGCCGGCGCCTCCGCCGTGGCGCGCGCACACGACGCAGAAGCAGGCGCGCTCGTCGTCGAGCGGCTCGCCGACCTCGCGCGCGAGGCCGACGGCCTCGACGAGGGGCGGGCGCAGCTCGCCGCCGTCACCCCCGAGGCGCTCCGCGCCGCGCTCACGGCCTGGGCCGACCGCGTCGCGCTCCTGGCCACGGGGCAGCTCGCCGACGGCCTCCTCTGCGCCGTTCGCGCCTCGGGGCACGCGCTCGCCCCCTCGGGCGCCGCTCGCGCGACCGCGCTCTCCTCTTGCGCGCGCGCTCGCGAGCTCACGCTCTTCGCGACGAGCTCGGCCTACGCCGACTTGCGCGCCGCCGCCGGCGCCGTCGGCTGACGCGCCGCCTGCTCGCGCGCGGGCGCCGCACGGCTCAACCGGCGTCGGGCTCGTCCGTCGCTTCGCCGAGCTTGCGGTAGATCGTCCGCGTCGAGATGCCGAGCAGCTGCGCGGCGAGGCCCTTGTCGCCGCGCGTGTGGCGCAGCGTCTCGCGGATGAGCCGCGCCTCCACCTCCTCGAGCGGCGTGCCGATGGCGAAGCTCAGCGCCGCCGGCGTCGGGCGCGCCGCCTCGACGATCGCCTCGGGCAAGTCCTCGACGCCGATGGTGTCGGCGCGGCAGAGCACCGCGGCGCGCTCGATCGCGTTCTCGAGCTCGCGGACGTTGCCGGGCCACGCGTGATCGACGAGCACGTCGAGCGCCGCGCGCGAGAC
>CAITLX010000087.1 GCA_903893335.1 uncultured delta proteobacterium
CGGCCCTCGCGCTCACGGGCGCGTGCGCGGCGCGCACCGGGAGCATCGGCGCGGTGCTGGGGCGCGCCGACGCCGACGGTCGCGTCACGGTGCGCCTCGTCGCGCCCTCGCTCGGCGGGGCGCGCGCGGGGCTCGCCGCCGGCGACGAGGTCGTCTCCATCGACGGGAGCGACGTGCGCGACATGTCCGCCGAGCGCGTGCACCGCGCGCTCGAGGGTGACGTCGGCTCGGTCGTCCGGCTCACCGTCCTGCGCGCCGGCGCGGTGGTGCGGCTCGCGGTCGAGCGCGACCCGCTGCGCCCGCGCTGAGCCGCTCCGGATCGGCCCGCGCCCGCGCTGAGTTCTTCCCGATCGGCCTGCGCCCGCGCGGACCCGCGCCGCGCCTGCGCTACGCCGCCGACGACGCGAGCGCCTCGATCTCGGCGTGGTGGCGATCGGCGTAGAACGCGAGCGCGTCGAGCGCGTCGCGCAGCTGCGTCGGCGCGAGCGCGGCGAGCAGCCAGTCGACCGACAGCACGACGTCGCCGTCGTCGTCGACCGAGAACTTCGCGAGGTTCATCTCGCGGTTGAGCCCGAGCAGCCGCACCATGAGCCGCTCGGCGTCGTCGGGGTCGGGCGGAAGGCGGACGAGGGGCACGATCGCCAGCCCGACCCAGCGCTCGTCGAAATGCACGACGAGGGGGAACGCGCGCTCGCCCGCTCGCACCCGCGTGCGCGAGAGGTTGTCGCGCAGGCGCTCGAGCGCGAGCCCCTCGCGCTCGAACCAGGCGCAGATGTCGTCGGGCGTCATGCGGGCGCGATTGTAGATGATGCAAAGGCGTTGTGGTATGTGCCCGCATCCGCGCGCTCGCGCGCGCCCGCACCTCGTCACGGAGCCAAGCGAAATGAGCCGTTACCAGTTCACGTCCGAGTCGGTCACCGAGGGGCACCCGGACAAGGTCTGCGACCAGATCTCCGACGCCATCCTCGACGCGATCCTCGAGCAGGACCCGCACGCCCGCGTCGCCTGCGAGTCGCTCGCCAAGACGGGCATGGTCGTCATCGCCGGCGAGATCACGACGACGGCGTGGGTCGACATGCCCGTGCTCGTGCGCCAGACGGTGACGGACATCGGCTACACCGACTCGTCGATGGGCTTCGACGGCGGCACCTGCGCCGTGCTCACGGCGATCGAGAAGCAGTCGCCCGACATCTCGCGCGGCGTGACCGAGGGCGAGGGGCTGCACAAGGAGCAGGGCGCCGGCGACCAGGGCCTCATGTTCGGTTTCGCCACCGACGAGACCTCCGAGCTGATGCCCGCGCCCATCACCTACGCGCACCAGCTCGCCAAGCGGCTCGCCGACGTGCGCCGCGCCAAGAAGGTCGACTTCCTGCGCCCCGACGGCAAGACGCAGGTCACCGTCGAGTACGACGGCGACCGCCCCGTGCGCATCGACGCCATCGTCGTCTCGACGCAGCACTCCGACGGCGTGAAGCTCAAGACCATCACCGAGGCCGTGCGCGAGCTCGTCATCGACAAGGTCATCCCCAAGCGCCTCGTCGACAAGCAGACCAAGGTCTACGTCAACCCGACCGGCCGCTTCGTCATCGGCGGCCCCTACGGCGACGCCGGCCTCACCGGCCGCAAGATCATCGTCGACACCTACGGCGGCATGGGTCGCCACGGCGGCGGCGCCTTCAGCGGCAAGGACCCCTCGAAGGTCGACCGCTCGGCCTGCTACTACGCCCGCTACGTCGCCAAGAACGTCGTCGCCTCCGGGCTCGCGCGCCGCTGCGAGGTGCAGATCGCCTACGCCATCGGCGTCGCGCAGCCGGTCGGCGTGCACGTCACGACCTACGGCACGGGCAAGGTCGCCGACGAGGTGCTCGCCGCCTACATCATGAAGAGCTTCGACATGCGCCCCAAGGCGATCATCGATCAGCTCGATCTCCTCCGCCCCATCTACAAGCGCACGGCCGCCTACGGCCACTTCGGCCGCCCCGAGTTCTCGTGGGAGAAGACCGACCGCGCCGCGAAGATGGCCGACGACCTCTCGCGCCCGAGCGCGACCGTCGCGAAGCCCAAGAAGAAGTGACCGCGGCGGCGGCGGCGGGGCGCTCGTCCGCCCCGCGCCCGCCCACGCGGCGACGGCGCGACACCGCGTCGTGACGCGCACGACACACGCGCCGTGACACGGTACAATGTCGTCATGTCGCACCGTTCGCACCTCCTGCTCGGCACCGCCGCGACCGCGCTGCTCGCCACCGTCGCGTGCTCGTCGGCCTCCAGCTCCAACGGCTTCAACCGCGGAGGCGCCACGGGGGGCTCCGGCGGACAGGGGGGCAACCTCTTCGACAACGAGGCCGGCGTCGGCGGCTCGGGGGGCGGCATCCTGCCGAGCGAGCCCCCGTGCAACCCCACCGACCCGAGCGCGGACAGCGACGGCGACGGCTGGACGACCGCAGGCGGCGACTGCAACGACTGCACCGCGCAGATGAACCCGGGCGCCTTCGACTACGCCAACAACGGCGTGGACGAGGACTGCAACGGCACCCCCGACGACGAGCCCACGGGCTGCGACCAGGGCCTCGCCATCGAGGGCAACAGCGCCATGGACGCGGCCAAGTCGCTCGGCTTGTGCCGCGTCGCGCAGGGCGAGAGCTGGGGCGTCGTGAGCGCGACCTGGGCGGCCGCCGACGGCACCAAGGGGCACGCCTACGCCGACACGAGCGGCCTCTTCGGCGGCGGCTGCGACTCGACCGACGGCTACCCGAGCGCGCGCGGCCACGGGCTCCTGCCCAAGTTCGGCAAGGCGATCAAGCCGCGCCAGGGCGCGTCGATGCTCGCGCTCTCGTCGGGCACCGCGCGCGAGGGCACCAACGGCGAGTCGCCCGCAGGCGACACGCTCTGCACGCAGAGCAACGTGCCCCCTGCCCCCTTCGCGCCCAAGACGGCCACCGGGTGCAACGTGCCGCTCGCCCCCGACTACGTCGCCAACGACGTGAGCGCGCTCGAGATCGTCATCAAGACGCCGACCAACGCCAACTCGTTCTCGTTCGCGTTCGACTTCTACACCTACGAGTGGCCCGACTACGTCTGCTCGCAATACAACGACTACTTCGCGGTCATCCTCCAGTCGAACCACCCCAAGACGCCCGCCGACCACAACATCTCGTTCGACAGCCAGGGCAACCCCGTCAGCGTCAACAACGGGCTCGTGCAGGTGTGCGACCCGCAGATGGGCCTCTCGGGCCCCGGCGGGAAGACCTTCTCGTGCCCGCTCGGCACGAGCGAGCTCGCCGGCACCGGCTTCGAGAAGCACGCCGCGTCGAGCTGGCTGCAGACCAAGGCACCCGTCGTGCCGGGCGAGACGATCCACCTGCGCTTCGCGGTGTGGGACATGGGCGACGAGTTCCTCGACTCGACGGTCGTCATCGACGACTTCGCGTGGGACGTCGCCGAGGGTACCGAGCCGACCACGGTCCCGATCCCGAAGTGACGCGCGGGCAGCGTCGCGCTCTCCCCCAAGGGAGGCGCGCGACGCGAGGACCGGCGCCGAACGAGCCCGTCTCGCGCGACGCGGCCAGCAACGAAGAAGCCCCCTCTCCCGCGAAGGGAGAAGGGGCTCTGTCGTTGGCGCCGCGAGGCGCGCAGGGCGCGCGCCTCGCTCGACCGATCAGATGTCGTAGTAGAGGAAGAACTCGTACGGCACCGGGCGCAGGCGCACCGGGTTGAGCTCGCGGTCACGCTTGAACGTGAGCCACTCCTCGATGAGGTCCTTGGTGAAGACGTCGCCGCGGAGCAGGAACTCGTTGTCCGCCTCGAGCGAGGCGAGGGCCTCCTCGAGCGAGCCCGGCATGTGCGGCACCTGCGCGAGCTCCTCGGGGGAGAGCGCGTAGATGTCCTTGTCGAGCGGGTCACCCGGGTCGATCTTGTTCTGGATGCCGTCGAGGCCGGCCATCAGCATGGCCGAGAACGCGAGGTAGGGGTTGCACGACGGGTCGGGGAAGCGGACCTCGATGCGACGCGACTTCGCCGAGGCGTTCGCGAGCACCGGGATGCGGATCGACGCCGAGCGGTTGCGGCTCGAGTACGCGAGGTTGACCGGCGCCTCGAAGCCCGGCACCAGGCGGCGGTAGCTGTTGGTCGTCGGGTTGGTGAACGCCGCGAGCGCCTTGGCGTGCTTGAGGATGCCGCCGATGTACCAGAGGCCCATCTTCGACATGCCGGCGTAGCCGTCGCCTGCGAAGAGGGGCTTGCCCTCCTTCCAGAGCGACTGGTGGCAGTGCATGCCGCTGCCGTTGTCGCCGTAGAGCGGCTTCGGCATGAACGTGGCCGACTTGCCGTGCTTGCGGGCGACGTTCTTCACGACGTACTTGAAGAACAGAAGCTGGTCGGCCGCCGAGCGCAGCGTCGTGAACTTGTGGCCGATCTCGCACTGGCCGGCGGTCGCGACCTCGTGGTGGCCGACCTCGACGGAGATGCCCGACGCCTCGAGCGTCAGCATCATGTCCTGGCGGATGTCGGCGAGGGTGTCCGCGGGGGGAACGGGGAAGTAACCCTCCTTGTGGCGGATCTTGTAGCCCTTGTTGCCGCCCGCTTCCTCGCGGCCGCTGTTCCAGATCGCCTCGTCGGAGTCGACCTCGTAGAAGCTGCCCTTGGCCGACGAGTCGTAGCGGACGCTGTCGAACAGGAAGAACTCGGCCTCGGGGCCGAAGAACGACGTGTCGGCGATGCCGGTCTGCTTGAGGTACGCCTCGGCCTTGGTCGAGACGTAGCGCGGGTCGCGCGAGTAGCGCTGGCCCGTGATCGGGTCCTTCACGTCGCAGATCATCGACAGCGTCGGGTGCGCGGTGAAGGGATCCATGCGCGCCGTGGTCGGGTCGGGCACGATCGTCATGTCCGAGGCGTTGATCGGCTGCCAGCCGCGAATCGACGAGCCGTCGAAGCCGAAGCCGTCCTCGAAGATGCCCTCCTCGATGCGGTGCGCGGGCACCGTCGTGTGCTGCCAGATGCCGGGCAGATCGATGAACTTCAGATCGATGAACTTGGCGCCGTTCTTCTTCGCA
>CAITLX010000088.1 GCA_903893335.1 uncultured delta proteobacterium
ACCGCCACGTAGCCCGAGCACCTCAGCCCCGCAGCTTCCCCGTTCCAGGGGAGGGGCGTAGACTCCGTTCCTCAAGGAGCCGATGAACATGCCGCGTCCTGTGGAGTCACCGGGTGGGCAACGGCCCGCACCGTCGAACCTGGCCGGTGTCGATGCGGTGATCGCTCAGGTGTCGTGGCGTCCGCTGAAGGGTAGCAACTCGGACTCCCGCAGCCACCGGTTCACGCTGGCGTCGGCAGACTGCGCGCGGTTCAAGGTGTCGCTGGTCCGCACGGCACTTCAAGGGCTGGCGCTTGCATTGGTTGGCCTCTTCGTCGTCGGGTTCACGAGCCTCGCCATCAGCAAACACGAGTGGTCGATGCTCTTCGTGCCCCTCTTCCTTCTGCCCGTCGTAGGCGGCGGCCTGTATGTCATGTACGCCGAGCGGGGCCCCATCGTCTTCGACCTGCGTTCCGGCTTCTACATTGACTCCAGAGACGGGGCCCGTGCCCTACGCGAGGGGCGAACCGATGTCGGCCTCGTGCCGCTCGCCCGCGTCGTGGCCGTGCAGATCGTCCCGAGGTCGTGCATCCAGCGCAGCAACAAGTACACCACGCGGTACTGGAGCTACGAACTGAATCTGGTGCTCGACGACGGCGCTCGCGTCAACGTGGTTGACCATGCAAACCGGCGCAAGGTTCGTCAGGACGCGGGCAAGCTCGCGGCGTTCCTCGGGACGGCGTTCTTGGACGACCAGGCGCGCGAGGCGTAGGGGCCGGGTCCTCGAAGAGGCTGAGGCTTCACCCCACCGCCACCCCGCACCCACGTCCCGGGCAGCTTGCGCCGGTAGGTGGGGTTGGGTCGCCGCCTACCCGGTGGCGAGCATCTTCGCGATGGCAGCTTCATCCAACTCGGCGGCTGCGTGCTCCAAGAGCACCGTGCCGACCTGCAACGGGCCGATGGACTTCCCGGTTGCTTTGCTCAGACGACCCGCTACGGCAACGAGTCGCTTGTACGTCTCGTCCTGGAGCGAGATTTGCCGTTGAACCGTCAAAGACGGGTCGGTGGCTCGGCCTCCTGTCGGAGGAATCTTGAAGCGTCGCTGCACCTCGGCCAGAAGCTCCATCGCGCCGAAGTATCCAGAACGAGCTTCGACGTGGCCTCGACGTGTGGCCCCCAGCCGCGCGGCGATCTTGTCGATGTTCACCTTGGGCATGACAACCTCCTAAAACTCGGTGAGGGCGAGGTACTCGCCGTCGATGACCAAGCCGATCTCGCCTTGGTTGGTGGCCTTCCCCATCCGCCGACAGAATCCGAGGAGCTTGTCGAGCTTCCTGTTGTCTTCGACTTGCTCGCGGCTCGTGTAGCAGTGCAGGACCACCGGCTCGTCGAAGATGAGCCTGCCTGCGTTGGCGTCGTCCCTCCAGACGCCTCGTGCCTTGGGGAAGGCCGTGGCCCCGCCGAAGAGCTTGCCGAACGTCTCAAGCGCCTTCGTCACCCAGCGGTCCTGCTCGACCGCCGTCGTCCCGTCGCGCTCGACGCTGGGGATGAACATGACGACGAGGACGGTCTTCTTCGAGTCGGCCACGGTCCGATAAATATAGATCGAACCATCGGCGCGTCAACCGGGGCGAAGCTCAGCCCACGCCCTCCCGCACCCACGTCCTGGTCAAGTTGCGCCGGTCGTCCGGTCACGAGCACTGCGGCGACGTCGTTGGCCGCGAAGCCGAAGCCTGGCCGCCGAGCGTGCGACCCGAGAAACGCCCGCGAGCGCCTCCCGTTGTCCCTTTGTTGTCCCTTCGCCCCCCCGAAACGCCGACGGCGACCGACTCTCTCGAGAAGGTCGCCGTCAACTTTCTTCTTTGATTCCGCCTACTTGTGCGAAGGACGGGACTTGAACCCGTAAGCCAGTTACGGCGCTAGCACCTCAAGCTAGTGCGTCTGCCAATTCCGCCACCTTCGCGTGGTAGCCCGCGGCGCCTGGACGCCCGCGCGCGGGCGGTACCTTATGCGCGGCGTGCGCCAAGTCAAGCGCGGCGTGCGCTACGGCGCGAAGCGCGCGGGGAGCAGCACGCGGTAGCGACCGTCGGCGCCGCTGCGCGACTCGGCCACCTGCACCACGCCGCTCGCGGCCACGTCGGGCCCAGCGACCGCGCCCGCGCCCGTGACCGCGGCCCACGCGCGCACCAGCGCGCCCCCTGCGGGGGTGCCGTCGGGCGCCCGCAGCAGGCCGCCG
>CAITLX010000089.1 GCA_903893335.1 uncultured delta proteobacterium
CATCGACTCGGCCATGTTCTGCTTGGTGCCCTTGGCCTGGAAGTAGGCCCACTGGTCTACCGCGCGCGCCTGCGCCTGCGCCATCGCCTGCACGACGTTTCCGTCCTTCACGTTGCAGAGCGCCATGAACGTCGCCGAGATGGCGACGAGCGACGCGACGGCGTTGTTGAGCCTGGAGCGCGAGTCGGCCGCCTTGTCGACGGCCTCGGAGATCGTGTCGGCGATGTCACCCATCGGGCGATGAGACCCGATCGGGCGCGCGTTGCCCAGGGCCGAATCAGCGCGCGCCCGGCCTCACCGTCCCGCCCTTGGGCGGATCGGGACGCCCTCGGCGAAGCGGAAGACCCGGTCTCCGAGCACCGGCGCCTCCTTCTTCGCGAGCGGGATGGTGAACATGTCCCCGTAGCCGCAGCCCAGCTCGGCGTTCAGCAGGCACTCGGCGACCGACAGGTGGACGATCTTGCCGTCCTTCACGCCGACGCCGCCCCCCTTGACCTTCATCGCCATGCGAATCGGGAAGGTGATCTTCGCGAGCTCGATCTGTTTGCCGAGGATTTCGATGACGGGCTGCACCGACGGCGCGTGCTTCGCCTCGATCTGCTGCTCGAGCAGGAGCACGACCTTCGACAGGACGCCCGGCGGGTACTTCTCCCCGTCGAGGTACTCCTGAAGCTCGGAGTACTTGCTCCAGGCCGCCGCGAGCACGTCCTTCGGGAGGTCGATGGCGACGAACTTGCCGAGCTGCTGCATCACGGTGGCGAAGACCTGCTCGTAGACCTTGTCGCCGAGCGTGGCGGGCACGATCTTCACCGTCTTCGCGCTCTCTTTCATCTGCGCGACCATCCGGCGAGTGGCCTCGCCGCTCCGGGCGAGGGCGTCGAGCTCGGGGCGGAAGAAGTCGGCGAGCGTCGGGCGCGGCTCCTCGCCCGGGGGCGGCAACGTCGCCGTCGGGAGGTTCGTAGGGAGCGCCGGCGGACGAGCGGTCGTCACGAGGAAGGCTCCTCGCTCGCGGTCACGCCCCGCGGCTCGGCGGCAATCCGCCAAGCCCGCACCTGCACGTCATCCACCATGGGTCCCTCTCCCTGCGCCGCCCGCGGGCGGAATCGATCGACCGGTCGCGTCGCCGCGATCGCGCGTGTACTTGAGCTGCAGACGCGTGATCGGCAGCACGATGGGCGCCACCGTCGTCGATAGCTCGGCGGACACCGCGGCCGTCGCGACGGGGTGGAGCTGGACCCGGACGGTCGGCATGGCGAGCGGGTGCTCGGCGACGACCAGATTCTCGGCTTCCGTTGCGGGCGTCGGCTTCCAGTAGATGCGTGGCGGCACCGCAGCGTGCATCGCTTCGTTCGCAGCGACCGCTGCGGTGCCGGCCCCCGCGGAGAGGGCGGCGAGGCCGAGCGCGGCCGACGCCCACTCCGGAGTGGGGTCGCCCGAGGGGGGAGGCGAGGTGCTCGGAGGTAGCGTCGCTCCGGCGCCGGCAGCGGTGGCGGTCCGAGCCGTGCGCCCGAGCAGCGCCATCGCGGCGGCTGCAGCGACGAGGATGGCCGCGATGAGCAGCGCGACGAGCGCTCCCTGCGCGAAGGCGTGCGCGCGCACCGGGTCGGTGCGCCCTCGCATGACGGCGAGCCCGGCGGCGCCGGCGCTGCCCTGGAGTGCAAAGGTGCCGGCCGGAGTGCCTGTCGGGCCGCTGCCCGGCGTGCCGGGCTCGGTCGGGATGGCGTTGGCGTTGGCGTTGGCGTTAGCGTTGGCCGCTGCTGCGGGGAGCGGTGCGGCTGCCCTCTCGGCCCCGGCGCCAGCCACCATCGCTTCGGCGCCGGACCCAGGCGTGCCGACGCCGACCGTCGCCTCGCGTCCGGGCGCTACCGGCGCCAGCGCGGGTACAGCTCCCGCCACGGGTGCCCCCGCCGGTGCAGCTCCTGTCACGGGTGACGCCGCCGGTGCAGCCGCGATCGCGGGTGCCCCCGCCGGTGCAGCTCCTGTCACGGGCGACGCGGCCGGTGCGGCTCCCGTCACGCGTGACGCCGCTGCTGCGGATGCCATTGCCGGTGACGCCTCTGGTGACTTGACGGCGGCGCCTCCGCGCGCGCTCGGCGGAGCACCCGCTGCGGCGGCGTTGCCCGCGCCGGGCGCGCCCGTTGCTGGGGCACCTGCGGGGGCGGCGCCTGCCTTCGGCGCGGCCGTGGCGCCGATCGCCGTCGCGGCTGCGGCGACGACGTGCTCGTCGTTGCCCACGCAGACGCCGTCCGGGTTGCAGCTTCGAGCGCCGTCGCATTCGCGGTCGGAGAAGCACTTGTGCGGGCCGAGCGGGTTCTTCGTCTCGTTCCAGCAGTAGGCCGGCCCCTTCGCCGCGGATGAGGGGCGCGCCGACCCGGTGCAGGTGCCCGCGCTGCAGCGGCGTGCGCCGTCGCAATCGGCGTCGGAGCCGCACTTGCCGGGGCCGCGCGCGTTGGCGGCCTCGGCGTGGCAGTAGGCCGGGTCGTTGCCGGCTGCGGCGAGCGTCGCGACGAGGAGCGTCGCGGCGGCGAACGCGAGCGCACGTGAGAGCCGCGCGAACGCCCCTCGGATGTGGGACGCCGCCCCCGACTCCCATGCTCCACCCCCGCCGCCCAAGGCACGAAGAATACCACGCCACGCCGTTCACGCCGGACCGGCACTGCGACCGAGGCGAAGCTCGACCAGCGGGGCGCGTGCTCGTGCTAACGGTCACAGGTCGTGGGGCAGAGGGGCACTCTCGTCGTAGCGGTCGTGTGTGCCCTGGGCGCGAGCGCGCGCGCGTCCGCTGCCGAGGAGTCGCGCGCCGACGCGCTGTTTCGCGCCGGGCGCGAGGCGGCGGACGTCCTCGACTGGGACGCTGCGTGCGAGAAGCTACGCGCGAGCCAGCAAGAGAGCCCCGCCGCCGACGCTGCGTTCGGCCTCGCGGACTGCGAGGAGCACCGAGGTCGCCTCGCGACGGCGTGGCGCTCGTTCCGCGAGGCGCTGACGCTGCTGCCCCCGAGCGACGGGCGGCGGGCCGACGTGGAGGCGCGCATCGCGGCGATCGAGCCGCGCGTGCCGCGCATTCGCGTGCGTCTCCCCCCTGACGTGCCCGCAGACGCCGCGGTCGAGATCGACGGCGCGCCGCTCGCGCGCGCCACCCTCGCGACGCCGGAGCGGGTCGATCCGGGGCGGCGCGAGGTGCGACTGCGCGTCCCGGGTCGCCCGACCGCGGAGCGCGTCGTCCAGGCGCTCGAGTCCACGACGCTCGAGGTCGTGTTCCCCCCCGAGCCGACGAAGTGCTCGCGCACGCTGGGCTGGATCGTCGGCGGCGCGGGGGTCGCTGCGCTCGGGGTCGGCGCGGTGACCGGCGTCATCGTCCTCCAGCGCAAATCCGAGGCCGATCGGCGCTGCCCCGACAAGCGCTGCGCCGACGCGAGCGACCTCGATCTCGTGGACTCGGGGCGCAGGCTCGCGCCCGTCAGCACCGTGGGGCTAGCGGTCGGCGCGGTCGGCGCGGCGGTCGGCGGCTACCTCGTGCTGTCGTGTCGCCCGGGTGGCGCCCCGGCGACCACGATCGCCCCTACGGCCGCGGCAGACGGCGCGGGGCTCTCCCTCTGGCGGAGCTTCTGAGGCCACGATGAACGCGCGGGCCCTCTTCTTTGCGATGCTGCCACTCGGACTCGCGTCGTCCGTCGCGCTCGCGACGACGGCGGGGTGTCTCGTCTCATTCGACGGGTATTACCTCGGCGACGCGGGCCCCGATGCGGGCTCGGAGGCAACGTCGGACGAGGCTGCGGCGCCCGACGGCGGCGACGCACCCCCCACGCCGTGCGCTCCGGCGTGCGTCGCAGATCAGGTGTGCTTGCACGGTGGCTGCGTCCCCGGGCGCTTCGTGTTCGTCTCCAGCCGGCAATGGAATGCAGCGCTCGGCGGCGTGCTCGGGGCCGTCCCGCTCTGCCAGTCGCTCGCGGACGACGCGCTGCTGCCAGGCGTGTTCGCTCCCTGGCTCTCCGACGCCGATTTCTGGCCCGCAGCATGGGTGACGCACCCGACCGTGCCGTACTACCTCGTCGATGGCACGAAGGTCGCCGCCGACTGGGCCGACCTGATCGACGGCGCGCTGCTGCACGCCATCGACACGACCGAGCGCGGCGTCGCGCTGGCCGCGTCGGACGGCGTCGTCTGGACGAACACGCAGCCCGACGGCACCGCGATCGCTGCCGCAGCGTGCGTCGGCTTCACGTCCTCGGCGGGAGCCGATACGCCGGCGACCGTCGGATCGGCGGTCGAGACCGGCGGTGGCTGGACGGCGGGTGTGCTGCAGCAGTGCGACCTGGCGACGGCGCACCTCTACTGCTTCCAGCAGTGAGCGCCGTCGGGCGGCGGACGCCGGCGAATCGAGGGCGGGCGGAGCCCGTCAGTAGGGCGACGCCTGGATGAGCCCGCGCGGCGTCGCCGCGGGAGCGGGTGCGGGTGCTGGCGCTGCGGGTGCGGGATCGACGCGAGTGGGTGAGGGGCTCGACGTGGGGCGCGCGTCGGTGCGGGCCAGGGCGCGCGCCGGGGGCGTGGGGTGCGGCGTACGCGCATCGGTTCCCGCGTCGGGCGGATCGACCTGGGGCGGCTCGGTCGAGGCCGCGAGCGGCGCCGGCGCAGCGGCCGCGGGGATCGGCGGAGAGGCCGACGCGACGAGCCCCGACGCGCTCGCGGCGGGTTGGGTCCCCTCGCTGCGAGGGCCGCGGACTGCCAGCGTGACGACGAGCCCCGTCGCCGCGACTCCGACGAGCGCTGCCACGCCGCGCGTGACCGCGACGCGCCGGTTGGGGGTGGGCGCGGGGGCGGCCTGCGTGGCGGCGATCGCGGCCTGGGTCGCCTCGATCTCGGCGTGGGTGTCGGCCGAGGCGAACGCGGGATCGTACGACGAGGGCTGCGGGCGCGCCGCGTCGCCGCCCGCGTGGCGCTCGAGCGCGCGCGCGAGGGGCGCGAGGTCGGCGAGGCGCTCGTCGCGGTGCTTGACCAGGCAGGCGTCGATGAGCGCGGCGAGGTCGGGGGGCAGGGTGGGGCAGGCGTCGGCGACCTTGGGGATGCTGCCGGTGAGGAACACGCGGTACATCTCGCCCAGGTTGTCGAAGTCGATCGGGCGGCGCCCCGTGAGGAGCTCGAACAGGATGACCCCGAGCGACCAGACGTCGGTGCGGTGGTCGATCGTCTTCTCGCTCATCGCCTGTTCGAACGACATGTAGAGCGGCGTCCCGAGCAGCGCGCCGGTGCGCGTCTGGCTTCCCGCGGCGCTCGCGACGAGGCTCTCCTTGTCGACGAACTTCGCGATGCCGAAATCGAGCACCTTGGGGACGGTGGTGCCGTCGCCGTCGATGGCGAGGAACACGTTGTCGGGCTTCAGGTCAC
>CAITLX010000090.1 GCA_903893335.1 uncultured delta proteobacterium
CCCTGGTGAAGCTGCTGAGGCCGCGGCGCTCCCTGGTGAGGCTGTTGCGGACGCGGGGCTCCCTGGTAGGGCTGCTGAGGCCGCGGCGCCCCCTGATGGGGGCTGCTGAGGTCGCGGCGCTCCCTGGTGAGGCTGCTGCGGACGCGGGGCTCCCTGGTAGGGCTGCTGAGGTCGCGGTGCGCGGTGCTCGGCGGGCCTGCTCTGCGCGGGGGGCTCGCGGGTCGGCGGCCCCTGCGGCGCGTCGTGCGTCGCCTCCAGCGGCGGCGCTCCGCGGATGCCGAGCTTCTCGCGTCGCTTCTGCTCGTCGAAGTTCGCGTCCTGGATGGCGTCGAGCACGGAGTGCACGTTCGCGCGCCGCTCGGAGGGGCGCCAGCGCCCGGTCAGCCGCGAGTCGGGCGTGAGCGCGTTCTGCTGGAAGAGGTCCCACATCTCCTCCGCGTACGGCAGGTGGGGCGCGCTGGGGGCGTACTGGCGCCAGAAGCGGTGCAGGTTGTCCACGTCGCGCAGGAGAAGCTTTCGCGCGTTGGCGTTCTGCGCGATGTCGACCGACTGCGGGAAGTCGATGATGACGGGCCCGTCGGCGCCGACGAGCACGTTGAAGTCGGAGAGATCGCCGTGCACGACGCCCGCGGCGACCATCCGCACGACCTCGCGCATGAGCCGCCCGTACATCACCTCGGCCGACTCGGGGTCGAACGCGAGGTCGGCGACGCGCGGCGCCGGATCGCCGTCGGCGTCGAGCACCAGCTCCATCAGCAGCACGCCCTCGACGAAGTGCAGCGGCGTCGGGACGCGCACCCCGGCGGCGTGCAGGCGATGGATCATGTCGACCTCGGTCGACTTCCACGCGGCCTCGTCCTGCGCGCGGCCGTGCTTCGAGCGCTTGCCCATCGCGCGCTGGTCGCGCGTGTTGCGCACCTTGCGCCCCTCGGTGTACTCCGCGCGCTGCTTGAACGAGCGGCTCTGCGCGTCCTTGTAGACCTTCGCGACGCAGTGCTTGCCGCCCGAGACGACGATGTACACCTGCGCCTCCTTGCCGCTCATCAGCGGCCGGACGACCTCCTCGACGATGCCGTAGTCGAAGAGCGGGGCGAGAGCTTCGGGGATGCGCATCGGCGGTTGCGGCGGACTATAGCCCACGCGAACCGCCGTGCTCGCCTGTGCGCAGTAACAGCATTGTCGAACGTGGAACGCTGACGCGCGAGAGCGCGCTCGCCCTCGCCGCGCGCACCTTCCCGCCGCGCGGCGATGCGCGTACGTTCCCCGCCTCACGTCACGGGAGGGGTCTCATGGCACATTCGGGCATCTTCGATCGCCTGCGGCAGGTCGTCCGCGTCGCGCGCACCGCCGATCGTCTGAGCTGCAGCGTCGATGACGCGCGGGGCGAGCTCGCCGCAGGGCGCGGCCTCTCGCGACGCCAGCTGCTCCACGGCGCCGGGGCGGCTGCGGCTGGCGCCGCGGTGCTCGGCGTGCCGTTTCCTTCGCAGGCTGGGTCGGTCAAGAAGGGAGAGCGGCGCGTCGCCATCGTCGGCGCCGGGCTCGCCGGCCTGGTCTGCGCCGAGCAGCTCGCGCGCCGCGGCATCGCCAGCCGCCTCTACGAGGCGCACCCGACGCGCGTCGGTGGCCGCGTGCTGAGCGACCGCGCGACGTTCCCGGGCCAGGTGGCCGAGTGCGGCGGCGAGCTCATCGACACCCTGCACACGACGATGCTCTCCTACGCGAAGGACTTCGGCCTCGCGCGCGAGGACCTGGAGCGCGCCCCCGGGGCGTCGCGCTACCACTTCTTCGGGCGCCACTGGACCGAGGACGAGGTCGTTGCCGAGTACCGCGCGCTCGTGCCGCGCATGCGCGCCGACCTGCAGTCGCTCTCGGGCGGCCCGACCTATTTCTCGCACACGGCCGCCGACGCGCTGCTCGACGCGACCGACCTCGACACGTACCTGCACACGCGCGCCGCCGACCTGCCCCTCATCCGCGCGGTGCTCTCGCAGGCCTACGTCGCGGAGTACGGCCTCGAGGCGAGCGAGCAGAGCTGCCTCAATTTCTTGCAGTTCATCCACCTCGATCTGCGACGCCACTTCGCCGAGTTCGGTGTGTTCAGCGACGAGCGCTACCACCTCGTCGGCGGCAACGACGCGCTCGCCAGCGCGCTCGCGGCGCGCGTGCTCGGCGCGGGCTGCGCGATCGAGAACGGCGCGCGGCTGACGCGGCTCGCGCGCAACGCCTCGGGCGCGTTCGAGCTCTACTTCAACGGAGGCGCCACGCCCGAGATCGCCGACACCGTCGTCGTGTCGATCCCCTTCAGCGTGCTGCGCGGTGTCACGCTCGACGCCTCGCTCGGCCTGTCGCCCGAGAAGCGCAACGCCATCGCGACGTTGGGCTACGGCAACAACGTCAAGACGATGGTGCGCTTCGACCGGCGCGTGTGGGCCGACCTCGGCGGCAACGGCCTGGCCTACGCCGATCTCGCCAACGTGCAGAACACCTGGGAGACGAACTACCACGCGGCCTCGCGCGGCCCCGGCGGCATCCTCACCGACTTCGGCGGCGGCGCGCGCGGCGTCGCGCTCCAGAGCAACCCGTCGGGCAACTTCGGCTGCGGCGGCTGCCACAGCGGGTCGCCCGCCAGCGGCGTGCTCAGCCCCGTCGGCGCCGCCTGGATCGACGACCAGGCCGAGGCGTTCGTGCGCGACCTCGACGCCGTCTTCCCCGGCGCCGCCGCGGCGGCGTCGCGCCGCCCTGACGGCACGCTCGTCGAGCGCCGCGGGCACTGGACGCCGCAGAGCTACAGCCGCGGATCGTACACGGCGTACAAGCCCGGCCAGTTCACGACGATCGCGGGCCTCGAGGCGCAGGCAGCGGGCGCGCTGAAGTTCGCCGGCGAGCACACCGACTCCTTCTACGCGTCGCAGGGCTTCATGGAAGGGGCATGCAACTCGGGCATCCGCGCCGCCAACGAGATCCTCGACGACGTGCGCGCCGGGAGGCTCTGAGCGAGCGCGGGCCTCGCCTCGGCGAAGCGCAGGCGCGCAAGCCGGGTGGCGACGCGCCTACGCCGCCGCGCCGGTGACGAGCACGAGCTTGCCCGTGGTCTGACCGGACTCGATGCACGCGTGCGCCTCGGCGGCGCGCTCGAGCGGGAACGCGCGCACGGCGGGGGCGGCGAGCTTGCCGTCGCGCACGAGCGCGAGCAGCCTCTCCATGCCCTCGCCCATCAGGTCGTCGCGCTCGAAGAGGAACGAGAGGTTGAAGCCGACGACGCTCTTGTTGTCGCCGACGAGCCGCATCGGATCGAAGCGCGGCATCGTCACGAGGCCCCACGCCGCCTTGAGGTAGTCGAGCCTGCCCGACGCCCCGCCCCTCGGGAGCATGCCGTGCGCGCCGTAGGCGACGAGCTTGCCGGTGGGGCGCAGCGCGGCGTAGCTCTCGCGCAGCGTGGCCGGGCCGTTGGCGTCGAGCACCGCGTCGTAGCCGCGCGGGCAGAGCGCGCCGATCGCCTCCCAGAGCGCCCGCTTCGAGGCGAACGCCGACTTGTCCACGACCGCGTGCGCGCCGAGCGCCTCGACGTACGC
>CAITLX010000091.1 GCA_903893335.1 uncultured delta proteobacterium
ACCCAGGCACCGAGATCGGCGGGCGGCATCGTGCAGAGCTTCGGCACGAGCCCCTCGGCGAGCAGCCACGCGAGCGCAACGTCGGCGCCGGCGGTCGGCACGTGCGTCTCCTTCGCCTGCAAGGTCAGCGCCTGCTCGAGCGACGCGATCTCGCGGCGATCGCGCACGAGCGCCGACCAGGTCTCAAAGAGCACCCCCGCCACCGGGGCCAGCGCGTCGGCGATCTTGAGGCGACGAGCGTCGGCATCGCTTGGGCAGATCGACTTCCACTGCGACGCGAGATCGCCGAGTCCCGCCGTGGTCGAGGCGTAGACGTCCTGCATCGACGTCGTGCCACTCGTGGCGGGAAACTTCGTCCAGCGCTCGGCCCCGGGCGCGCGCGGCGGCGCGGAGGGGGCTGGCTCGGAGGCGCGCCTCGCAACCGGCTCGTCGAGCACCTGAGTCGCACGCGGCGGCGACACCGGCGGGGGGACGCAGGCCACAAGGCCGACCGAGAGGGCTCCGAGGATTCGCGTAGTGCGCATCGGCGTCTCCGTGCTCTTCGAGGAGGTTGGGCATCGACCCGCCTGAGGCCAGAACGTCGGCTTGCGCCGAGCCGCTCCCCCGTCTCAGGTTGTCGACCTTTTCGTACTCTATCGGCTGGTCGCGTTACGCGTCAACGGCCCAGTTCGACGAGGCGAAGCTCAGCGAGCGCAGCGCAGCCCGAGGTCGCCGTCGCGGTCGGTCGGCGCGCTGCCGTGACGCGTCACGGAGCGCAGCGCCACCGGCAAGGCGTCGTGCCAGCTCCCGCCGCGATCGACCCTCGCGCCCGCTTCGTGCTCGCTCGCCGTCCATTCGCCGACATTGCCAGCCATGTCGAGCACGCCAAAGGGGGACGCCCCGCGAGGGTGACTCCCGACCGGACAGGTGCCGAGCCGGCTCGACCAGCGGTTCCAGCACGCGTGCGCGCCGACCTCCTCATTGCCCCAGGGAAAGCCGCGCGCGTCGTCTCCGCGCGCGGCGTACTCCCACTCCTGCTCGGTCGGCAGGCGCTTGCCGGCCCAGGCACAATAGGCGCTGGCCTGGTGCCAATCGACGCAATTGACGGGGTGGGTCGCGCGGTCGGGCCTGCCTGCATTGCAGAACTCGCCGCTGTCGGTCGCCGAGCAGGCGCCCGCGCTCACGCACGCCTCGTAGGCTGCGACGGTGACCTCGGTGCGGTCGATCGTGAACGCGGCGACCTGCACCTCGGGGCTCGCGTCGGCGCTCCCCTCGCGCGCCCCCATGCTGAACGACCCCGCGGGGACGGCGATCATGTCGCCCGCGCCGACCGCGCGCGGGGCCGGGGCCGCAGCGACCACGGGCGCCGCGACCTGTCGCGCGGCGGCGGGCGACGGCTTCGGAGGCGCGGGGCGCGCAGCCTCGGCGAGGCTGGCGAGCGGCTCGAGCGCGAGCTGGAGCGACGAACAGGCCGACGCCACGTCGTCGCAGCTACCCGACTTTCGGTGCGCCGATCGCCCCTCTGCCGAGGCGCCCGCGCCCAGGCCGGCGATGGCTCCGCCCGCCGACCCCTCGGTGCGCGCGGCCGCGCTGAGCTCGAACGACCCGACGGTGATGGCGCGCACGTAGTGGGTCGCGCCGTCGCACGCTGCGCCGCGCGGCAGCGCCATGCGCGACACCCCGGCTGCCTCGCGCCGGCCGCGCGACGTGTACTTGAGCTTGAACGACATGCCCTGCGCGAGCTTGCCCGACAGCTCGGCGGCGCCGATGGGGAGCTTGGCCCAGAGCTCGCGCGCGTTGGAGATCGTCAGCTCGTCCTCGAATTTGGCGGTGCGCTGCAGCGTGTAGCTCCCGCCGAGGTCGCACCCGTCGAGCAGCTTGAGCGACTTGCAGCCGTCGTAGCTGACGACCACCACGCGCTGCTGGCTGACCGAGGAGAGCTGGCTCATGCTCGTGCCCGGCCACTCGACGATGAAGGGGTTGAGCTTGTCGCTCACCGCCTCGCAGGTGGCGACGCGGCCGTCGGCGTCGGCCAGCGACGGCGCGTCGG
>CAITLX010000092.1 GCA_903893335.1 uncultured delta proteobacterium
CGCGCGCGCGGCCCACGCGCGCAGCGGCGCCGCGCGAACGAGCACGCCGACGCCGAGCGGCAGCGCGCCCAGCACCGCGAGCACCGCGGCGAGCAGGCGCGCGACGGCGCGCATCGGATCGCGCCTCCGCCGCGGGATCATCGCCCTCGCGGGGCGTGGGGCGCTCGGGCCATGGCCCGCAAGGGTAGTCGGTTCGGCACCGGTGGGTAGGCTGGAGCGCTCGGGGGGTCAGCGAAACAGCATCCGGGCGAGCATGGCGCGCAGCGACGGGGGGCCCCCGAAGCCGTCGTCCGCCGACATCGTCGCCGCCTCGAACGCGGCGTGCACCTCGCGCGCGCGGCGAAGCTCGTCGCGCTGGCGCTCGTGCTCCTCGCGCGCGGCGGTCTCGAGCCCGCCGATCTCGATGAACGCGAGCGCGCGCGGCAGCTCACCGGCGTCGAACCAGACGCCGTGTGGCTTGCACACGTCGACGATGATGCCCGAGTGGTCGCCGAAGTTCTTGCGGTTCATCATCGCGCGGCACACCGGGCAAGGGCGGTAGCGCACGGCCGTCGACGCGGGCGGCACCGAGCCCTGCGCGCCGGTGAGGTCGGGGCGGCGCGGGCGCTCGGCCACCATCACCTGCAGCGTCGCGTGCTCGAGAAACTGCCCGCCGCAGGCCTCGCACTCGTGCAGCAGCCGACCGTCGCCGGTGCACGGAACGGCCACGAAGGGCCGCGCGCACGCCGGGCAGCTCAGCTGGTCGAGCTCCGCGACCGGCTCGAGCCCGAGCTCCGCGCCGCACGCCGCGCAGTTGTGCGCGTCCGGCTGGCTCAGGTGCAAGCACGACGCGCAGCGACGCGCCTGCACGACCGAGTGGCAGTAGGAGCAGGCGCGCGCCCCCTCGGCCAGCGCGCCTCCGCAGTAGGAGCAACGCAGCGCCTCGGCGTCCATCGTCCGAGAGTATCGAACGCCGGGTCGGCGCGCCACGCAGGGGCGGGAGGCCTCGCCGGGGCGGAATGGCTCCGATGACTAGCGCCTCGCGCCCTCGTGGGTTTACCGTGGCGCCCCGCCATGACCCCCAACACCGAAGTCTCCCCCGCGCGGCGTGCGCCGCTCGCCTGGGGCGCCCCCTTGGCTCGCCTCGACGGCGCCTGGACGCACCTCGAGTCGCTGCTGTGCGCCGTCGTCCTCGTCGCCGAGATCCTCGCGCTCTGCGCCTGGATCGCGATGAAGGGGCTCTCGACGCCCACGACCGCCGACAACAAGGCGGGCTTGGTGTTCCGCGCCATCGTCGGCGCGGTCGCGCTCGGCATGCTCGCCGACCGCCTCACGCGCA
Organism: uncultured delta proteobacterium; assembly: GCA_903893335.1. Taxonomy (GTDB): domain Bacteria; phylum Myxococcota_A; class Polyangia; order Polyangiales; family Polyangiaceae; genus CAITLX01. The sequence continues at coordinate 1,319 of CAITLX010000092.1, forward strand.
AGAGCCCGGAGCGGGTGGCGCGCATCGCGACGCTGTCGGCGGTGGGCGTCGGGCTGCTCGGCTCGTGGGCCTGGCGCGGCTCGGGCATCGCGTACTGCTCGAATTTTCTCAACTGGTACCAGGACTCCTCGACGCTCACGCTCGCAGGCGGTCTGCGCGGGGTCGCCTCGCACCTGACGGTGTGGCTGGCGCTGCTCGGCGCCTCGCTCGCCACCGCGAGCGGCAAGCACATCAACATCGACATCGTCATGCGCTTCTTCAAGCCGGGCTGGCGCGTGCCCGCGGCGATCGCGGGCTGGGTCGCGGCGGCCGTGGTCTGCTTCGCAGCGGTCGTCGGCTTCTTCGACCACATCGCCATCGGCAACTTCGGCGCGAAGGCCGACGCGACGGCCTCGGCGAAGATCGAGGTGGTGCGCGACGAGCTCGCCGACCACATGTTCCTCGCGCGCAAGCAGCTCGGCCTCGATCTGCGCACGCTGCCGCACGTGGTGCTCGGCGAGCGCTACGACAGCTGGCTGCGCGGCGCGGACTGGAACGCCTGGATCCGCGACGGCGGCTGGAGCGACCACTACTCGCCGGCCCAGGTCGAGTCCGTGCTCGTGCCCGACGCGGCGGCCTCCGACGTGCACGGACCGCTCGTGGTCGTCCCGGGCGGCACCAACCGCGGCATCCTCGAGCACGCGCTCAACCTCATGTTCCCCTTCGGCCTCGCGATGATCGGCCTGCGCTTCCTCCTGCGCGCGCTGCTCGCCGCCAGCTTCCAGATCGACGTCGACCCAGACGCCGCGCACGGCGAGCCCGACGTGGCCCACGCGAACGACGCGACCGACCCGGAGGTGGTGTGATGGAAAGCTCCAACCTCCCGAAGTCGATCGAGACCTCGAAGACGCCGCAGATCGTGGCGGCGCTCGTCGCCATCGTCGTGGTGTTGCTCTGGAAGGCCGCTGGCTGGGCGGGCGCGCTCATCGGCGCCCTCGCGATGCTCGGCGCGCCGCTGTTCGCGGTGATGGGCGGCTCGAGCGCGCTGGCGTGGCTGCTGCACCCGAGCGCGACCTACCACCACCTGCGCTACCTCGCGCCCACCGTGCTCGACGAGCGCTTCGCCGGCTCGCCGATCCTCGTCACCATCCCGCTGTTCACCTTCGTCGGCTACCTCATGGCCGAGAGCAAGACGCCCGACCGCATCGTGCGGGCGTCGCGCGCGTTCTTCGGGTGGATGCCCGGCGGGCTCGCGATGGTGTGCATCGTCGCCAGCGCGTTCTTCACGACGCTCACGGGCGGCTCGGGCGTGACCATCGTCGCCATCGGCGGCCTGCTCTACCCCGCGCTGCGCCAGCAGAAGTACCCCGACTCGTTCGCGCTCGGCCTCGTGACGACGGGCGGCTCGCTCGGCCTGCTCCTGCCGCCGTCGCTGCCGATCCTCGTCTACGCGCTCGTCGCCGGCATCGACTTCAACATGACGTTCAAGGCGGGCCTCGTCCCCGGCCTGCTCATCATGGTGCTGCTCGGCATCTACTCGGCGTACATCGGCATCCGCGAGCGCGTGCCCCGCGACAAGCCCAACCTCAAGGAGATGGGCGGCGCGCTGTGGCTGCTCAAGTGGGAGCTGCTCATCCCCGTGCTCATCCTCGGCGGCCTGGGCACCGGCCTCACCTCGCTCGACGAGAGCGCGGCGGTCGCGGCGCTCTACACGCTGCTCATCGAGGTGTTCCTCTACAAGGACCTCTCGCTGAAGAAGGACCTGCCGCGCGTCGCGAAGGCGTCGATGAGCCTGGCGGGCGCCGTCATCCTCATCCTCGCGATGGCCAACGCGCTCATCAACTTCGTCATCCAGGAGGAGATCCCGGGCAAGGTGCTCGAGGCGATGCTCCGGCTCGGGCTGACCGAGAAGTGGCAGTTTCTCATCGTCCTCAACGTGTTCCTGCTCGCGCTCGGCATGGTGATGGACGGCTTCAGCGCGATCCTCGTCGCGGTGCCGCTCGTCATCCCGTTCGCGGCGAGGTTCCACCTCCAGCCGTTCCACCTCGCGATGATGTTCCTGCTCAACCTCGAGATCGCGTTCTGCGCGCCGCCGCTGGGGCTCAACCTCTTCATCTCGAGCTTCCGGTTCAACCGGCCGGTGGTGTCGCTCTACCGCGTCGTCTTGCCGTTCGTGGGCATCCTCACGTTCGCGCTGCTGCTGGTCATGTACGTGCCGAAGATCTCGACGGTGCTCGTCGAGGGAGACATCGCGAAGGCTCGCGCCGAGGCCGAGGCGCGCCACGAGGCCCCGCGCGACGCGTGGATGCTCGAGTGCGTGCAGAACGACCGCAACAACCCGCTGCCCTGCACGCCGGAGGACGAGGCCAAGTGGGGCGCGAGCAAGACGCCCGAGGTGCGCCCCGACCAGGGCGCGGACAAGCCGAAGGCTGCCGCCGCGCCGAAGCCCGACAGCGACGAGGACGACCTCATGAAGGACATGATGGGCGGAGCCCCCGCGGCGGACGCGGGCGCGGCCAAGCCCAAGCCCTCGGGCAACGCCGAGGACGATCTCTTCAAGGAGATGATGGACGGCCACTGAGCGTGCCCCGGTGGGGGGGGCGGCGCCGCCCGCCCCGAGCCCCCGGTCTTGGCCTCCGCCCCGTTGCGTGCCATCATTGGCCGCGGGGCTGGAAAATGGGGCAAGGAACAGAGGCTAAGACCGTCCCGCTGTCGGCCGGCCATGTCGCCGACGATCAGGCGCCGACGCTGACGCCCGGGCCCTGGCTCGAGGCCACCGCGCACCGAATGGCGAGCGAGCTGCCGACCGACGAGGTCGATCTCGAGGAGGTCTCCGCGCCGTCGGTCGCGCCGGCGATCCCGCCTCCCCCGCACGCGTCGTCGTCGACGCCGACCTCCCTCGCAGGCCTGATGAGCCAGCTGCCGATGACGCCCGACCCGGGCGAGGCGAGCGGCGACGAGGACGCGAAGTACGCCGGGCTTCGCGAGTCGGGCGAGCGCCCGGTCGCGGCGAGCGATTCCATCGCCGCCGCGATGCCCACCCAGCGAACGGCCTGACCCGCCGTCGGCCCGCGAGGCTCGCTACGAGGCCTCTGCGCGCCCGAGGCGCAGCAGGCGCCACAGCGCGCGACCCGCGTTCTCGAGCAGCGCGTTGGCGAGCGCGAGCTCGGGGGCGAACCCGAAGGAGAAGCGCTCGAGCCTCCGGCGCGCGATGGGCGCGTAGGAGCGGCGCACGATCTCGAGCAGCAGGCTCCAGCCCGGCGCGAACGAGAGGCGCTTCTCGGAGACGAACAGCGACGCGAGCGAGATGCGCGACAGCAGCTTCCATCGCTCGGCGGTGAGCCACGGCCTGCCGGGGTGGTTGACCTGGAAGCGGGCGTACTGCTCGAGGCCCCACTCGGCCTTCCACTCGGGCGTGGTGTGGCGCTCGTAGACGTCGGTGCCGGGGAAAGGAAAGAGCACCGCGATCATGAAGAGCGCCGCGCGGGGGTTGTCGTCGAGCATGCCGAGCACGAAGCGCAGGTTCTCGCGCAGGTCGTCGTCCGTCTCGCCCGGGAAGCCGAACACCAGCGCGTACTGCACGAGGATGTCGTGCGCCGCGAGCACGCGGTTGGCCTCGCGCACCGCGGCCTTGTCGTAGCGCTTGTTCATCCGCGCCATGTTGCTCTCGGCCGCGTTGTCGAGCCCGACGCGCAGCTCGTAGCAGCCGGTCTCGGCGAGGTGCGCCACGTAGGGGGCGTCGAAGCGCGCGACGTCGATCGGCGTCAGGCCGTGCGTGCCCCAGCGCCGCCCCGCGCGCGCGAGCTCGTCGCCGACCGAGGCGGCGCGCTCGAGGTCGACGAAGAAGTTGTCGTCCATGACGAAGACGTTGGCCTTCGGGAAGTGCCGGGCGAGGTCCGCGAGATCGGCGCGGATGCGGCCTGCGCTCTTGCGACGCCAGCGGCGGCGCGACATCGTCTGGTTGTAGCAATAGGTGCAGTCGAGCACGCAGCCGCGCGAGGTCTCGAGCGACACCACGCCGCCCCCCTTGAAGCGCCGCGCGTACGCGTCGAGCTCGAGCAGGTGGTAGGGCAGCGGCGGCAGCGTCTCGAGGTCGACCGGGTGCGCGGCGAAGGTGCCCGCCAGGGCGCCCGAGGCGTCGCGCCAGCGCACGTTGGGTACGTCGGGGCGCCCCGCGCCGGGCCCGGCGCCCTCGGCGTCGATCCAGCGCGCGAGGCCGAGCAGGGCCTCCTCGCCGTCGCGCACGATGAGGTAGTCGAGGTCGGGCGCCTGCATGGCGAGCTCGGTCGCGATGGTGGGGAAGGTGCCGCCCCAGGCGGTGCGCGCCGTCGGCACCAGGCGCTTGACCATGCGGTTGATCGCCATCGCCTCGCCGAGCTGCGGGCCGAGCATCACGGTCGTGCCGACGAGCATCGGCTGGCGCTCGACCAGCAGCTTCGCGAGCCGCGCGCGCCAGTCGCGGTGAAGCCGGGCGTCGAAGAGCACGAGATCGTACTCCTGGGCGGCGAGCACCGAGGCTTGCAGCGTCGAGAGCGGCAGCCCGGTGCCTTGCAGCCTGTCCCAGTAGCCGCCGCTCGGCTGCACGAGCACGACGCTCTTCATCGAAGCGTGCGCAGCTCGCGGTCGCCGAGGTGGCGCATCACCATCTGGCTCACGGTCTCGACCACGGTGTCGCCGTCGACCGCGGAGTAGGCGAGCTTCTCGCAGCGCCGCGCCACGGTCGCGTCGAAGTTGTGCGGATCGCACACCGTGCCGGCGTTGATGGGCAAGATGCCGTCGGGGATCTCGCGGTAGTCGAGCCCGCCGAGGAAGAGCGGCAAGACGCCGAGGCCGAGCTTCGCGAGCGCGGGCGCGCGCGCCGGGCGCGCGGTGAGCGCGAGGTCGGAAGCGAGCGCCGCGAAGATCCCCGCGCGCGACGCGGGCCAGCCATCGAGGCGCGTATCGAGGCGCGCCTCGAGCCTCTCGCAGTCGAGGAAGTGGTCGAGCCCGTGCCAGCCGTCGCCCGCGCGCAGCAGCAGCGCGGCCTGGTGGTAGACGCACATCGGCAGTCCGAACAGCCGCGCGACGGCGTGCGTGATGCGCTGCGCGAGGTAGACGTGGCGGCGATCGATCGGCAGCGGCATCGCGCGGACGATCTCGTCCATGACCTCGTCGACCGGCATCTCGTCGTCGGCCGAGCGCCCGCGCAGCGCGCCGAGCGCCGCGACGGCCGAGAAGGTGACGCCCGTGATGGCGCGCTGCCCCATCGCGTACGAGATGATGGCGCGCATGATGCGCCGCAGGTGCGGGCGGTCGGCCTGCTCGGCGATGGTGATGGTGTGCGCGAGCGTGATGGCGGCGCCGTGGCGCGCGAGGTGCGCGAGCGCGTCGAGCTTCTTCTGGCGGGCGTGGGGGATGCGCAGGTGCGCGTAGTCGCCGTCGCCGAAGCCCTCGAAGGTGAAGCGCACGATGCAGCGGCGCTGCGAGGCCGCGACCAGCCGCTCGGCCATGCGCTCGTCGGCGAACGCGAGGCCGTTGGTGAAGACCACCGCCGTCTTGCCCGCCGCCGCGATGCGCGCGACCAGATCGAAGAAGCGCGGGTGCATCGCGGGCTCGCCGCCGACGAGCCCGACCTTCTTCGAGGTGAGGCCCGGAAGCTCGCGGTCGAAGCGAGCCAAGTCGTAGTCGCCGTAGTAGTCGACGCGGTTGGCCTCGACGAGGCAGTAGTCGCACGCCTGGTTGCAGCGGTTGGTGACGGCGAAGTAGCTGTCGACCGGCGGCGTGGGCACGCCGTCGGGCGGGAACAGCGTGTGGTAGCTGCGGTCGTAGCGCGCGTAGCGCTCGCCGTTGCGCGAGAGCAGCGCGTGGCGCGCGCCGTGCTCGGGGCACACCTTGCGCTGGCGCACGAGCCCCCCGTCGAGCTCGAGCGTGCCGGGCACGTCGCGCAGGCAGAGGTCGCACACGCCGCGGAACGCGCGCAGCGAGGCGGGCGAGGTGGGCGAAACGGGGCTGGCGACCTCTGCGCGCATCGTGGCGGGCGAGCATCGACTCGCGGCGGCGGGGGTGTCAACCGAACCAGACGGCGCTCGCGCTCGTTGACCGCCGCGCGCTCTCGTTGCTACCTCGTCGGGTGCAGACGGTGCGACGCCTCGCCTCCGCGCTCGGCGTGGCCGGGCAGGCCGCCGGCGTCGCGGCGCACGCGCTCGGCCTCGACGGCGGCACGCCGCTGCACGGTCCCTGGTGCGTGCAGGTCGGCGTCTCGGACGCCTGCGACCACCGGTGCGCGATGTGCCCCTACCACCCGCCGGGGCGCGCGGCCCCCGCCGACGGGTTCGGGGGCGCTCCGCCCGGCGTGATGTCGGTGGCGCGCTTCGGGGCGCTGCTCGACGAGCTCGCCGCGCTCGGCAGCCGCTACGTCGATCTGGTGGGGCGCGGCGAGCCCCTGGTGCACCCCCACATCGAGCGGCTCGTGCGCCTCGCGCACGAGCGCGGCTTCCGCGTCACGATGACGAGCAACGCCGCGCGCCTCACCCACGAGCGCGCCCGCGCGCTCGTCGACGCCGGGCTCGACGGCTTCCGCCACAGCCTGCACGCGGCGAGCCCCGAGGCGTACGCGCGCGTCCACGACGGCGAGCCCCCCGAGGCCTTCGCGCGCAGCCTCGAGCAGGTGCGCCACCTCGCGTCGCTCGCGCGCGGGCGGCCGGCGGTCACCGCGTCGTTCACCCTCAGCCGCCTCAACTACGCGGAGCTGCCGGCGATGGTCGACGTCGCCGCCTCGGCGGGCGCCGAGGGGGCGCACTTCCAGCACGTCATCCTCCCCGACGGGCCCTCCGACCTCGCGCTCGACGCGCCCGCGTTCGAGCGGCTGCGCGCGCTGGCGGCGGTGGCGAGCGAGCGCGCCGCCGCGCACGGGCTCGAGACCAACCTCGAGACGCTCACCGCCGAGCCGCCCCCCTACCTGGCCGGGCCGCACGTCGAGCCCGTCCCCTGCTACGTCGGCAGCTACTTCGCCGTCGTGCTCGGCAACGGCAGCGTGCTGCCCTGCTGCCAGACGCAGACGGCGGTCGGCAGCCTCGAGGCCGACGGAGGCTTCGCCGCGGTGTGGCGCGGCGAGCGCTACCGGGCGTTCCGCGAGGCCGCGCGGGCCCTCCCCGCGGCGAGCCCCGCGCTCGCGAGCGCCGAGTGCGACCGCTGCTACTTCCGCGAGCAGAACCTCGCCCTGCACAACCTGCTGCACCCGCTCGCGCGCGCCGGCGCCACGCGCTCGGAGCGGCGCGCGTCGCCGATGCGCCTGCTGCGCGCGACCGGGCTGGTGCGGCGGCGCTGAGCCG
>CAITLX010000093.1 GCA_903893335.1 uncultured delta proteobacterium
CGCGCCCCCCGCGCGCCGCGCGCTGCCCAACGTCCTCGTGCTCGCGGTCGACTCGATGCGCACCGACAAGATCGACGCGGCGCACACTCCTGCGCTCGCCCGGTTGCTCGGCGAGTCGATCACGTTCCCCCACACCGTCGTGACGCAGCCGCGCACCGGCCCCTCGTGGACGGCGATGCTCACGTCGCTGCCGCCGCTCGCCAACGGCGTCGAGACGATGTTCCCCGAGGCGCGGCGCACGTCGCTCGCGACGATCGGAATGCCCGCGCACCTCGCCGGGCTCGGCTACCTCACGGCGTTCAGCTCCGAGTACGCGGGCGATTTCCTCGCGCGCGTCGACGTCGGCTTCGCCGCGACGCGCGTGCCGCGCGTCGAGCTTCGCGAGATCTTCGGCCAGGGCCTGCTCGCACGCCAGCCCGTGGCGGCCGGGTTCGCCGGCGTCGCGTACGGCGCGAGCGCCGCGACCCGCGGCTGGCTCGGCGCGCCGCTCGTCGAGCTGCTGCGCGGCAGCGCGAGCTTCCCGCAGCCCGACGTGCTCGCCGACGATCTCGACGCGCTCGTCGCCGAGGCCGAGCGCGACGCGCGCCCCTGGCTCGGCGTGCTGTTCTACTCCCAGCCGCACTTCCCCTACACCTCGACCGCTCCGCACTACGAGACGTGGGCGGTCGGCGGCGCCGACCCGGCGCTCGCGTTCGGGCGCAACGTCGCGACGGGGCCCACGCGCACCGCCGAGGATCGCGCGCAGATCGACGCGCTCTACCGCGGCGCGCTCGCCGAGACCGACGAGGCCATCGCGCGGCTGCTCGCGTCGCTCGAGGCGCGCGGCGCGCTCGACGACACGATCGTCGTGGTGACCGCCGATCACGGCGAGGGGCTCGAGGAGTGCCCCGGCTGCTCGGGCCACGGCGACAACCTGCGCGGCATGATGTCGATCGAGGTGCCGCTCGCCATTCGCCTGCCGCAGCGGCGCTACCCCGACGCGCGGCCGGCTCGCGTCGAGGCGCACGTCTCGCAGCTCGACCTCTACCCGACGCTGCTCGCGCTGCTCGGCGCGCCGAAGGTCGCCATCCACGAGGGCGTGGCGCTGCTCGACCCCCACGGCGCACCCGTCGCGCCACCGCCCGACCGCACGCTCTTCGTCGAGACGGGCGAGTGGCTCTGGCCGACCCCCGCCGTGCCCACCGATCGACTCGATTACCCGCCCATCACGGGCCTCGCCACCGAGGAGAGCGGGCGCATCGTCGTGCCCGAGGCCTGGCTGCCCATCGTGCGCGCGGCCAAGCACCGCGTCGCGCTGCGCTGGCCCTGGAAGCTCGTCTACCGCCCCGAGCGCGCGGCGATCGCGCTCTCGCTCTACGACGCCGAGCGCGACCCGCTCGACGAGCACGACGTGGCCGCCGCGCACCCCGACGTCGTCGTCGCGCTGGCCGACGCGCTGCGGCGCTCGGTGCTGCGCTACCCCCACATGCTCGAGACGGCCGGCTATTTCCTCACCCGACCGAGCGCGCCGCGCGAGGAGTACTATTGACCCCGTCGGCTGCGCCGCCGCACGCCTGGGTCGTCGAGCATCGCCCGCTCGACGCGTGCCGGCCCCCCGCGTGCGTGCTGTCCACGCGCGCGGCGCAGGGGCGCGTCGAGGCAGGCGGCGGCTACGTCGTGGTGGGCGACGACCAGGTCGAGTCGTTCGCGCGGCGCGGCGTCGTGCTCGCGCCCGGCGAGGCGCTGACCTTCACGCTGCCCGCTTCGCGCGGCCCCGAGCGGCTCGATGTCGACCTCGCCGTCCCAGGCGGCGGGGACTTCGCCGTCGTGACGCGCCTGGTGCCCGCGGGCGGGGCGCCGAGCGACCGGCGCGACACGGGGCGCTCCGAGCCCTGGGCGCCGCGCGCCGCGGTCGAGGAGCTCGGGCGCGAGGAGCGACACTTCTCCCACGTGACCTCCGCCCTGCCCGCGCACGAGAGCGGCGCGCTCGAGATCACCCTCGCCAACGACGGCGCGTCGCGCGTGGCGCTCGGCGCGCCGACCGTGCTGCGCCGCATCGAGGGTCGCGCGGCGCGCCAGGCGTTCCTCTTCTTCGTCGACGCCGTGCCCTGGCCCGCGCTCTCTGCGCTCTTCGCGGGCGCGGACGACCCCGCCGCGCGCTGGGTGGCGCGCTGGGTCGCGCAGGGCTCGCTCTTCGCGCGCGGCGAGTCGCCCGGTCAGCTCACCGGCTCGTTCGTGCGGCGCTTCTTCGGCGGCGCGTTCTACCGCCTCGACGGAGAGCCCTCGCTCGCCGGCCAGGGCTTCGACGACGAGCCCCCGGCGCGCGCGCCCGGCCCGGTGGCGAGGCTGGTCGAGCAGGGGTTCGTCACGGCCGCGATCGGGTCGAACCTCTACCTCTCGCCGCTGCTCGGGCGCGTGGGCTTCGACGCCACGTACGACATCGAGTCGACGCTCGAGCTTCAGGTGCACCCCGCGGTCGTCGCGCGGCGCTTCGACGCGTGGATGGCGGCGCACGCCGACGACGACCAGCTCGTCGTCGCGTGGCTCGCGAGCACCCACGCCCCCTGGCGCGCGGGGCGCATCGGCGCGCCGCCGCTCGTGGTGCCGGGGGCCGGCGCCGTCGCGCTCGACCGCGACGTGCTCGACCCGGTGTGGCGCAACCTGCTCGAAGGGGCCGACACGCTGCGCGCGATGCACGACGCGGCGGACGCGCGCTCCCCCTCGGCCGATCGCCTCTTCGTCGTCGCGACCGACCACGGGCACTCGTTCACGCGCGACGCGCGCGAGCGCCCCTACCGCCTCACCGGCGAGGTCGTGTCGCGCGAGCACCAGCACTGCTGCATGGCCGCGCAGCAGGAGGCGCAGACGCCGTTCGCCGTCGTGCACGAGGGGGGCTCGGGCGCGCGCCCCGCGGCGACGCGCGTCGAGTCGCCCACCTCCACGCTCGCGGTCTGGCGCCTCGTCGAGCGCCACCTCGACGCGAGGCTCGAGCTGCCCGACACCTCGTCGTTCGATCTGCCGGGCGCGGCGCGCTTCGACGACGGCGTGGTCGTCTCGGTCGGCGACAGCGGGGCGCTCGCGGCGGTGCGCGGCTCGCTCGCCTACCGCAGCTACCAGCCGGCGCTCGGGCTGCTGCCGCTCGCGTCCGCGTCGCCGGCCGTCGCGCGCCTGCTGCAAGGGGCGTCCGTGCGCGACGGCGACGTCGTCGCCGAGGAGCTGTACGACCTCGCCTCCGACCCGTTCGAGCAGCGCGACGTCGCGTCGCACCGCTTCGACGACCTGCTCGCGATGCGACGGCACGTCACCGACTGGCTCGCCGAGTGGAGCCCGCCCGAGGGGCACGCGCGCTCGCGCTCGACCCTGCGCTTCGCCGGCCCGGTGACGCTCACGCTCGACGCGCCGCGCCCCTACCGCGCCTCGGTCGACGCGGGCCCGCTGCGCGACATGCCGACGCACGCCACGATCGTCGCCTCGCGCCTCGACCTCGAGGACGGCGACGCGCCGCTCGGCGTCGTCGATCTCGGCGGCGCCGCCGTCGACGCGGGGCTCTCGCTGCGCTGCGCGTCGAGCGCGCTGCCCCTCGCGGCGCTCGGACCGGGCGCGCACCGCCTCAACCTCGCGCTCGCCCGCACCAACTGCCCGGGCGACGACGGCGGCGCCGAGGTACCGCCCGGGTTCGTGGCGTTCGGCACCTCGCGGGTGACGCCTCAGACCCCCGGCGCCTCGGGCGCCGTGGTCGGCGGCTCGGCCGTGCTCGGTGACGCGCTGCGTCGCTGGGGCTACGTGCGCGGCAAGTGAGCGCGCTCGTTTCACGCGCGTTGCGAGCATGGTAATCTGCGAAGTTACGGGGCAACGGTGGGCTCCGACTCGGAGGTCGTCCATGCGGTTTCAGGGCTCGTGGGTTTGCGCAGGCGTGGTTTCGTTCGCGTTCGCGGCGGCAGGCTGCAGCAGCAGCGACAGCGCTGCTCCCGGCGCAGGTGGCTCGGGCGGAGGCGCGGGCAGCGGCGGCAGCGACGCAGGCGGCGGCGCCTGCTTCCCGACCGATCCGACCTGCGGCCTCTCGGGCTCTCCCTGCCTGGCCATGACGGACAACTCGGCGAGCACCTCGAAGATGATCGGCTGGCGCTACAGCATGATCACCGTTCAGGCGCCCGAGTCGCTCAAGTCGCTGCAGACGCTCATCCTCGACAAGAAGGTGCCGTACACGCTCGACGCTTGTTACCAGTACGGCAACGGCCAGATCTCGTGGCTCATGGCGTACGACACGAGCGGCGCGACGCCCGAGCTGCTCGTCGGCAGCGGGCCGCCGATCCCGGCGGGCACCGACCCGCGGCTCGGCACCTGCTTCGTCGATCGCAACGACGGCACGTTCGACATCAAGCCCGTGCGCGTCCCCGTCACGGTCGCCGCCGACGGCACCGTCACCGGCACGCCGCTCGATTTCGTCGTGCTGCCCGTCTACCTCAACAACGAGGGCACGACCTCGGTGGATCTCCCCATCCACCAGCTTGGCTTCAACGACACCAAGCTCAGCGCCGACAAGAACTGCGTCGGCTCGTTCATGGGCGACACGCTCGACCCGATCTCCAACTGCGCGCCGCAGACGGGCAAGCCCGGCTGGAACAAGGGCGGCACGCTCGCGGGCTACATCACCGTCGACGACTCCGACTCGGTGTTCGTGACGGACATCGGCTCCAGCCTCTGCGTCGTGCTCTCGGGCGACCCGCTCACGTACGGCGACGGCGTGGTGGGCAACCAGCACTGCAAGAAGACCGCGGGCCACCCGACCATCCGCGGCGACTGGGACGCGGCGACCAAGAAGGCCGTCACCGCGGGCACCGGCGACGCGTTCCACCTCGTGGTCGATTTCGCCGCGAGCGCCATCACGATCAAGGGCACGACGAAGTCGCTCGACTGCGCCGCGGCGCAGTGACCTGAATCGAGGCCGCGCCGAGGGTGTGCGCGACCTCAGAGCGACCGACCGAACGCGCGCACCACGTCCATGTCGTCGGTGCGCGCGGCGTTCGGCAGCGCGGCGAGCAGGCGGCGACCGTACGGCTTGGTCGAGAGCCGGCGGTCGAGGATGGCGACGATGCCGGCGTCGGTCTGCGTGCGCAGCAGGCGGCCGAACCCCTGCTTGAGCAGGATCGCCGCCGACGGCAGCGCGTGGTGCGCGAACGCGCTCTTGCCCTCGGCCTCGAGCGCGCGCGAGCGCGCGACGAGCAGCGGGTCGGTCGGCGGCGCGAAGGGGAGCTTGTCGATGATGACGAGGCGCAGCGCGCGCCCCGGCACGTCGACGCCCTCCCAGAAGCTCATCGTCGCGACGAGCACGGCGCTCTCGGCCTCGCGGAAGCGCGCGACGAGCGCCCCCTTCGGGGCCGAGCCCTGCACGAGCAGCGCGCCGGGCAGCTTGCGTCGCGCCAGATCGGCGTGAAGCTCCTGCATCGCGCGCGTCGAGGTGCACAGGACGAACGCGCCGCCCGCCGTGGCCTCGACGAGCTCGGCGATGCGCTGCGCGGCCTGCTCGCGGAACGCGGGGTCGGCGGGCTCGGGCAGATCGCGCGGGAGGTAGAGCAGCGCGCGCTCGGCGAAGTCGAACGGCGACGGGACGGCGAGCTCGTCGACCGGGTACTCGTCGCCCGCGATGCCGAGCCGGCCGCGCACGTACGCGAAGCCGTCGTGCGCGGTCAGCGTCGCGCTCGTGAGCACCGCCGCCGGCACGCGCGCCCAGACCTCGCGCCGGAAGCGCTCGGCGAGATCGACGGGCGAGGCGCCGACCGACACCGCGCGCGAGCGCGCCTCGACCCAGCCGACCTGATCGTCGGAGCCCTCGACGAGCGCGGCGAGGTCGTCGCGCAGCGCCTGGCTGCGCCGCGCGACGAGATCGACCGCGTCGCTGCCCGTCGCGGCGCGCGCGTGCTCGTAGAGGCCCTCGAGCGCCGTGTCGAGGCGATGGTAGGCGTCGAGCACCGCGCCGCTCCACGCGCCGTCGGGCAGCGGCGCGCGCCCCTCGGAGGCGCCGAAGCGCTGCGCGAGCGCGCCGAAGAGGGCGTGCGTCGCGTCGCGGGCCGAGCCAGCGAGCCGGCGCGCGCGCTCCTCGCCGTCGTGCGAGCCGGCGACCGCGCGCACGAACGCGCGCTCGGCGTCGCGCGCGAGCGTCTCGACGCGCCCCGACGACACGCGCACGCCGAAGAACTGCGTCGCCACGTCCTCGAGCTGATGCGCCTCGTCGAACACCACCGCGTCGTACGGGGGGAGCACGCCGCCGTGCGGTCCGCGCACCGCGAGGTCCGCGAAGAAGAGCGCGTGGTTGACGACCAGCAGCCTCGCCTCCTCGGCGGCGCGCTTCATGCGCGTGACGAAGCAGCGCTCGTAGTGCGCGCAGCCCGAGCCGACGCGCGTCTCGCTCGACGAGGCGACGTCGGCCCAGGCCGGGTCGGACTCGGACAGCTCCTCGATCTCGGCGACGTCGCCCGACTCGGTGCGCTCGAGCCACGACTCGAGGATGCGGATGGCGCGCCCGCGGCCCGCGAGCAGCCCGTCGGCGCCATGGCGAAGCTCGTCGAAGCGGCGGCGGCAGAGGTAGTTGCCGAGCCCCTTCACGCGCGTCGCGCGCGGGTCGACGCCGAGCGCGCGCGCGACGAGCGGCAGATCGCTGTCGAAGATCTGGTCTTGCAGCGCGCGGGTCGCGGTGGAGATGACGATCTTGCGCCCCGAGAGGATGGCCGGCACGAGGTACGCGAGCGTCTTGCCCGTGCCGGTGCCGGCCTCGCACACGACCACGCGGTCGAACTCGAGCGCGCGCTCGACGGCGTCGGCCATGTCGAGCTGCCCGGGGCGGTCCTCGTAGGCCGACAGCGCACCCGCGAAGGGCCCACCGGGGCCGAGCAGGTCGCGGGCGCGGGGCATCGCGCAAGAGATACACGCCGCGCCCCGAGGTCAAGCCTCGCGCGGCGCGGCGCATCGGGTAGCATCGCTTCGCCATGCGCAAGCCGTTCGCGATCGCACCCGCGGGGCTCGTCGGCCTCGCGCTGCTCGGGCTCCCCGCGCGCGCGCTCGCCGACGTCCCCTCCCTCGACGCGCGCGGCGCGCACCCGCCGCTCGATCCGGACGCTTCGCTCGCGCTCGAGCCGACGGCGACGCCGGGCCCGCGCGCCTGGAACTTCGCCGCCTGGGCGTCGTACGGGCCGCGTCCGGCGGTGCTGCGCGACGGGCTCGGCGGCACGCAGCGCCTCGTCGGAGGTCAGCTCACGAGCGATCTCGTCGCCAACGTCGGCCTCGGCACGCGCTTCGCCGCCGGGCTCGCGCTGCCGCTCGTGCTCGCGCAGACGGGGGACGCGGCGGCCTCGCGCGCCATCGGCTCGCACGGCCTGCCCTCGTCGGCCGTCGGCGACGTCGCGCTCGCCCTCAAGCTGACGCTCGTGCGCCACGCCGAGCTCGGAGGCTTCGGCCTCGCGGCGCTCTCGCGCGTGACGGCGCCGACGGGCGACACGGCGTCCTACGCCGGCGAGGGGGCCCCCACCGCCGAGGTGCGCCTGCTCGCGGAGTACGATCTCATCGCCGTCACCGCGCGCGCGAGCGCGGGCATGCTGGCCCGCACCGAGCCGCGCGAGGTCGCCGGGCGCGGGTTCGGCGACGAGCTTCCCTGGGCGGTAGGCCTGTCGCTGCGCCCGCAGGCGCTCGGCCTCGACGACCGCGGGCGCTTCACCGGCACGCTCGAGTCGCACGGCGCCGTGCGGCTGCCGACCTCGGTCGGCGACGCGACGGCCACCTCCCCCGCGTGGGTCGGGGGCTCGGTGCGCTTCGCGCCGCGCGACGTCTCGCTGCTCGTCGGCGCCGAGGCCACGCTCACCCACGCGCTCGGCTCGCCGCCGTGGCGCGCAACGCTCGCGGTGGGCTGGGCGCCGCACGCGCACGACCAGGACGGCGACGGCGTCGAGGACGACGTCGATCAGTGCCCGCCGATCCCCGAGGACCGCGACGGCTTCGAGGACGGCGACGGCTGCCCCGACATCGACGACGACGACGACGGCGTGCCCGACGAGCTCGACCGCTGCCCCGGCGCGAAGGAGGACCTCGACGATTTCGAGGACGACGACGGGTGCCCCGACCTCGACGACGACCGCGACGGCATCCCCGACGAGCGCGACGCCTGCCCGCGCGAGCCGGGGCCCGCGAGCGCCGTGAAGCGCCGCAACGGGTGCCCGGTGCCAGCCGCCCCGTGACCC
>CAITLX010000094.1 GCA_903893335.1 uncultured delta proteobacterium
CGCGCCCCACGCAGCTCGCGCACGTCATGCCCTCGATGGGCACGGTGTACGAGGCGCTGGCGGCCTCGGCGGGGGGACGCGGGTCGTTCGCCACGGCGCGAGGCGTGCGCCCTGGTGCGTCGCCTGTCAACCGGCTGCGCGCCCCGTGCGAGGGGCCGCGGCGCGCGGTACCTTCGAGACGGGGATGTTCCACGCGCTCGTCGACGAATGGTTCGCGCGTCGGTTCGGCGAGCCGACGAGCGCGCAGGCGCGCGCGTGGCCCGTCGTCGCCGAGGGGGGCGACGTGCTCGTCGCGGCGCCGACGGGCTCGGGCAAGACGCTGGCGGCCTTTCTCTTCTGCCTCGATCGCCTCGTGCGCGAGGGGCTCGACGAGGGGCGCTGCGACGACCGCACCGACGTCGTCTACGTCTCGCCGCTGCGCGCGCTTTCGAACGACGTGCAGCGCAACCTCTCGGTGCCGCTCGCGGAGATCGCCGCGCTCGCCGCGGAGCGAGGCCTCGCGCTTCCCAAGCTGCGCGCCTTCGTGCGCACGGGCGACACCACCGCGCACGATCGCCGCGCGTCGGCGAAGCGGCCGCCGCACGTGCTCGTGACGACGCCCGAGTCGCTCTACGTGCTGCTCGGATCGGCGTCGGGGCGCGCCGGGCTCGGGCGCGTGCGCACCGTCATCGTCGACGAGATCCACGCGATGGCGCCCGACAAGCGCGGCGCGCACCTCGCGCTCACGCTCGAGCGGCTCGACGACCTGGTCATCGCCGCAGGCGGGGCGCGCCCGCAGCGCATCGGGCTGAGCGCGACGGTGCGGCCGATCGAGGTCGCCGCGCGCTTGCTGGCGGGCTCGGGGCGCCCGGCTCCGACGGTGGTGGACGTCGGGCTGCGGCGCGACCTCGATCTCGCCATCGAGGTGCCGCGCGACGAGCTGGGCGCGGTGTGCACGCACGAGCAGTGGGACGAGGTCTACGATCGCGTGGCCGAGCTGGTGACGGCGCATCGCTCGACGCTCGTGTTCGCGCCGACGCGCAGGCTCGTCGAGCGCATCGCGCACCACCTCGCGTCGCGCGTCGGCGCCGACGCGGTGGCGACCCACCACGGGAGCCTCTCTCGCGCGCGGCGCTTCGAGGCCGAGCAGCGGCTCAAGCGAGGCGAGGTGCGCGCGGTGGTCGCGACGGCGTCGCTCGAGCTCGGCATCGACGTGGGCACGGTCGATCTCGTGTGCCTCGTCGGCTCTTCGCGCTCGATCTCGACCGCCGTGCAGCGCGTCGGGCGGTCGGGTCACGCCGTCGGCGCGACGCCCAGGGGGCGCCTCTTTCCCCTCACGCGCGATCAGCTCGTCGAGCACGCCGCCCTCGTGCGCGCGGCGCGGCGCGGGGAGCTCGACGCCATCGCGCTGCGCGACGCGCCGCTCGACGTGCTCGCGCAGCAGATCGTCGCGATCTGCGCGGCGGGCGAGCGCCGCGAGGACGATCTGTTCGAGCTCGTGCGTCGCGCGGCGCCCTACGAGCACCTCGGGCGCGACGCGTTCGACGCGCTGATCGCGATGCTCGCCGAGGGCGTCGCGACGGCGCGGCGGGGCAGGACGGGGGCGCTGCTGCACCGCGACCTCGTCGGCGGCGTGCTGCGCGCGCGCAGGGGGGCGGCGCTCGTCGCCATCATGAACGGCGGGGCGATCGCCGACACGGCGCTCTACGACGTGGTGCTCGAGCCCGAGGGGGTGAAGGTCGGCACGCTCGACGAGGACTTCGCCGTCGAGTCGATGGCCGGCGACGTCTTCGTGCTCGGCGCGGCCTCGTGGCGCATCCGGCGCGTCGCGGGGGGCAAGGTGCACGTCGAGGACGCGCGCGGCGCGCCGCCGTCGATCCCGTTCTGGCTCGGGGAGGCCGCGGCGCGGACCGCGGAGCTGTCGGCCGAGGTGGGCGCGCTGCGCGCGGAGGTGGCGCGCAGGATCGACGAGGGGCCAGGGTGGATCGCCGACGCGTGCGGGCTGGGCGAGCGCGGCGCCGGGCTGCTCTTCGACTACCTGGCCACGGCGCTGCGGCAGCTCGGCGCGATGCCCTCGGGCGACACGATCGTCGCCGAGCGCTTCTTCGACGAGGCCGGCGGCACGCAGCTCGTGCTGCACGCGCCGTTCGGCGGGCGCATCAACCGCGCGTGGGGCATGGCGCTGCGCAAGCGCTTCTGCCGCCAGTTCGACTTCGAGCTGCAGGCTGCGGCCACCGACGACGGCGTGCTGCTCTCGCTCGGTCCGCAGCACAGCTTCCCGCTCGAGGCCGTCTTCTCGATGCTCGACGGCGCCGACGTGCGCGAGCTGCTCGTGCAGGCCGCGCTGCAGGCGCCGATGTTCCGCACGCGCTTCCGCTGGAACGCGTCGCGGGCGCTCGTCCTGCCGCGTTTCTCGGGGGGGAGGCGCGTGCCGCCGCCGCTGATGCGCATGCGCGCCGACGACCTGCTGGCTGCCGTCTTCCCCGGGCAGCAGGCCTGCCAGGACAACCATGGGTTCAACGGCACCGTCGAGCTGCCCGAC
>CAITLX010000095.1 GCA_903893335.1 uncultured delta proteobacterium
CGCAGGCGCGGTGGTCAAGCGCGTGCGGCTCGCGCCCTCTCCGTGGGACTGCGCGCTCGACCCGACGGGGCGCTGGCTCGTGGTGCTGCTGCGCTACAGCGATCACGCCATCGTGCTCGACACGCGCGACGACACCGAGGCCGCGCGCGTGCCCGTCCCGTATTACACCGAGCACGCGCTCTTCATGCCCGACGGCAGGCGCCTCTACCTCACCAACCGGTGGAAGGACTCGGTGCTCTGGTGGACGCTCGATCCCGCCGCCGGCTTCTCGGTCACCGCGCGCAGCTACGACGGCGCCGCCCCCGAGGATCCGATGGGCACGCCGGTGGGGGACAACCCGAGCTCGCTCGCGCTGTCGGGCGACGGCAAGCGGCTGTTCGTCGGCTCGTTCACCGGCATCGACATCTCCGTGCTCGACGCTCAGTCCGGCGCGCTCGTCGACGCAGACGGCGACGCGGCGACCACGACCGTGGGCGCGCCGCGCGGCGTCTCGCACCTCGAGCTCGGCTCGCCGGTCGGCGCGCTCGCGACGCTGGGTGATTGGCTGTTCGTCGCCGACGTCGGGCGCGGCACGGGCTCGGACCCGACGCACGGCCGCGATCTCGACGGCGACGGCGCGCCGGGCGACGGCACGGCGAATGTGGTGTTCCAGGACTTGCAGAACGAGATCGCGGTGGTCGACACGCGGTCGTTGCGCGAGGTGCACCGCTACACGAGCGACACGATCTGCTGCCGCGACTTCCGCGACGTCGATCCCGATCGCCCCGGCCGCGGCCTCGCCCTGCCGGCGCCCGACACCTGGCAGCCCGAGGTGACGGCGCACCTGCCGCCGAAGAGCACCTGGATCGTCGCAGGCTCGCTCCCGCAGGCGCTCGCGGCGCGCGGCGCGCGGCTCTGGGCGGCCTTCGCGGGCTCGAATGAGGTGCAGAGCTTCTCCATCGCCGCCGATGGCTCACTCGCGCCCGAGCAGACGGCCGGCGCGCTGCACCGCACGGGCTTCAACCCCGAGGCGCTCGCGCTCGCCGGGGAGCGCGTGGTCACCGTCGATCGACTGGGGGAGTCGATCACGACGTTCGAGGCCGGGACGACGCCAGGCGACGAGCGGCACCTGGTCGTCGGCGACGTCGGCTCCGGCCCCTTCCCCGCCACCGACGCCGAGATCGGCGAGGCCATCAACGAGATGACCGCCGCGTTCACGATCGACGGCGACCAGACCTGCGTGCACTGCCACCGCGAGAACGGCGCCATCGCGCGCCCCATCGTCATGCCGCTGCAGCACGATCGCCTCTGGGGCGCGCGCAACATCATGGCGCAGCGCGGGCTGTACGACACGCGCCCCTGGTTCGCCGAGTCGGCGATGGGCGAGACCAACTTCTTCCCCGTGCTCAACGAGTTCGCCCGCAAGGAGAACTTCTGCTGCGAGGAGCTCGACCCGACCGTCTGGTCGAAGTACCCCACGGTGCAGTCGTGCCTCGCCGACGGAGCGCTCGAGGGCTGCGGCCACGTGCTGCACTGCGAGAGCGACCCGCCCCCCGAGTGCGCCGCTCGCCCCTACGCGCCGACGCCCTTCGTCGTGCGCGCGGCGTTCATCAAGGACGCCGCGCAGCGCCTGCTCGGCCGCGACCACGCCTTCGGCGACGTGCTCGCGAGCGTCGACGCCGACGGCGTCCGCACGCCGATGGCGCTCGACTTCAACGGCATCACGAGCGCGATCGGCCTCTTCATGCTGCGCACGCCGCGCCTCCTGCCCAACCCCAACCGCGCGCTCGCGCTGCCGACCGCGCGCCGCGGCGCGGCGCTCTTCCAGGCCCCCGACACGGCCTGCGCGGGCTGCCACCCGCTGCCGCGCACCACGACCGCGACGCTGCCGACCCCCTTCTCGCCGTCGGGAATGCCCGTGCGCTTCCCCCCGGTGATCTCGCCGTCGCGCGCGCCCGACGGCTCCAATGCGTCGCTCGTCACCGACGGCTTCCTCGGCACCTTCCCCGACACCGTGCAGGGGCCCGACGGGCTGCACCTCGGCGCCGTGTCGCTGCGGGGCCTCTGGGACCGCCCGAGCACGCGCTTCTTCCACGACGGCCGCGCGCGCTCGCTGCGCGAGGCGCTCGCGACGCCCGGCCACCCCGCGCTCGCGCCCGGCGAGGCAGGCTTCAACGAGCGCGACGGCTCGGTCGACACGCACGGCGGCACGAGCCAGCTCAGCCGCTACCAGTTCGACGACCTCATCCATTTCCTGCTCACGCTCTGACCGACAACGCGCGCAGGCTACCCTCGTCTCCCCGATGCTCCCCCGCACCCTCCTGCTCCTCGGCCTCGCGGCTGCCGCCTGCGGCGCCCTCGGGTGCGCCACCGTGCAGCCCTGGGAGCGCGGCGTGCTCGCCGACCGGCGCATGCGCGCAGTGGCCTCGCCCGACTGCGAGGGCGCGCGCGCCCACGTCCTCGCCGTCCGCGAGGGGGCCGCCGGCGGCCTCGGCGCCACGGGGGTCGCCTGTGGCTGCAACTGACGAGCGCGCGACGCGGCTCCGCTGGGCCTCCGCCGCGCTCGCGCTGACGCTCGTCGCTGGCCCCGGCGCCGCGGCCGACCGCGTCGGGGGAGCCGTCTCGTACTATGCAGACGACAACGCGGTGCGCGTCGTCTCGCCGCGCGTCAGCGCGACGGTCGAGCGCGGGCGCGCCACGCTCGACGCGCGCGCAGCGGTGGACTTCGTCTCCGCCGCGTCGGTCGATCTCGTCACCGCGGCCTCGCCGCGTGGCTTCGAGGAGACACGCGTCGAGACGGGCGCCGCCGCGAAATGGCGCGCGAGCCCGCTGCAGACCGTGGGCGCCGACGCCTCGATCTCGATCGAGCCCGATTTTCACACCTGGCGGGTCGGCGCGCTCGCCGCGCGCGAGATGTTCTCGCGCCACGGCACGCTCGAGCTCGGCTACGGCTTCTCGCGCTCCGAGATCGGGCGACGCGACGACGCGGCCTTCTCGCGCGGGCGCACGACGTACGACCTGCTGCTCGGCTACTCGCACGTGCTCGGGCCGCGCACCGCGCTCGACGTCGGCTCGACGCTCACGCTGGTCGACGGCTTCCAGGCCAACCCCTACCGGTGGGTGCGGCTCTACGCGCCGGGCGGCACGCTGCACGCCACCGCGGTGCCCGAGCAGGCCCCCGAGACGCGCTGGCGCAGCGGCACCTCGCTCCGACTGCGCACGCGCCTGGTGCCCCACCTGTTCGGCCTCGCCGAGTACCGCCTCTACGCCGACACCTGGGGCGTCGTCGCGCACACCGCGCGGCTGCGCGCCACGCTCGGCCTCGGGAGCGAGGCGTGGACGCTCTGGCTCGAGGCGCGCGGCTCGACGCAGGGCGCGGCGAGCTTCTACCGCGCGCGCTACGCCACCTTCCCGTCGGCGCCCGATCTCCGCACCGCCGACAAGGACCTCGGCCCGATGTGGACGGCGCTGGCCGGCCTGCACCTCGAGTGGAGCCCGCCGGTCACGCGCCTCTCGGCGCTCCGCTTCGGCGTCGGCGGCGACCTCTACCGGATGCGCTACCTCGACTATGCATTCCTCACGGCGCGCACGGCCGTGATTGGCGTCTTCGACGTGACGACGGAGTTCTGACCCTCCAGGGCTCAGCCTCGCGCCGCCCCCCCTGGGCTCAGCCTCGCGGCGCGCTCACTGCACGACGATCTCGGCCGAGGCGAGCGAGGCGTAGCCGCCGCTGGCGAGGTAGTAGGCGACGTAGCCACCCGCCGCGAGCGGCCAGGGCCCCTTGCCGACCACCGACGCGTCGAGCGTGACGGTGCCCGTCGCGGGCGAGGCGCCCGGGGTGTGCCCGCCGCCGATGTAGGCCCAGACGAGCGCGCCGGGGCCCGGCTTGGTGGCGCCGCTCGGCGGGTGGGTGAAGAGCGCGACGCGGTCGTACGGGTCGATGCCCGGGCCGCTGGTGAACGTGAGGTGCAGCGCCTCGCCCGACGCATAGAACTGCTTGTCGGCCGTCAGCGTCGTGCCCGTCGTGCAGCCCCCGGTGCCCGCGGCGGGGGCGGCGGGCGGCGTGAGCATCGGGGCTGTGCCCGAGAAGTCGAAGAGATCGAGCGCGGCGCCCATGTTGGCGTCGCGCGCGGTGAGCGCGGGGAGATCGAACACGGCCTCGAGGAAGCGCGTGATCGCGGTGTGGTCCTGCACCTCGTGCGAGACGGCGTGCGGGCGCGCCCAGGGGGAGATGGCGACGAAGGGCACGCGCACGCCGAGCTCGTGGAAATTGACGTCCTTGGCGTTGCCGGGGCGCGCGATGCAGGCGTTCTCGGGCGGCGGGACGTGGTCGAAGTAACCGCCCCCCTCGTCGTAGGTCCAGAACATCGCCAACCCCGGCCAGAGCGGGCTGTGCGTCGCGTGCTCGTAGACGTTGCGCGTCCACGCCTCGCCCACCTGCATGTTCGCGGTCGGGTGCTCGTCCTCGACGTTGTCGAGGCTGTCGACGAACGCGACCTGCGGCAGCGTGCCGTCGTCGATGCCCTGCACGAAGTCGGCGAAGCGGTGCGCCCCCACGTGCGACTGCGTCCAGTCGAGCGAGCCGCTGAGCAGCGAACCGTCGCTGTACACGCCCCAGGTGACGCCCGCCTGGTCGAGCTCGTCGAAGATCGTCGGCGTGGCCGGGTCGGGGAAGCCCGCGCCGGTCGAGGTCACGCCGTCGGCGGTGCCGAGCATCAGGAAGTTGCGGTTGGGGTACGTGCCGCTCAACACGGACGGGAAATGCCGGTCGTTGAGCGCGTAGGCGCTCGCGAGCCAGTAATAGAAGGGAAGATCCGTGTCGTCGTAGTAGGTCAGCGCGAGGTGCCCGTCGGTCGCGGTCGCCGCGGCGCCCATCGTGACGAAGCCGTCCATCTTGCCGTGATTGACCATGAGGTGAAGCTCGGGCCACTGGTGGCCGAGGTCGTACGGGAAGCAGGTCGTCCGCGCGTGCGAGGGCTTCACGACCTCGCTCTGCACGCCGAGGTTGGTGAAGTCCGACGGGATCGCCTCTGTGCCCGGCTGCCCTCGGTCGTGCAGCCTCCCGAGCACATGGTCGAAGCTGCGGTTCTCCTTCATGAGCACGACGACGTTCTTGATGGGGAGCGCCGCCCGGGCCGCCGCCGAGATCCCGAGCGTCTCCTCGACGCGCGAACCGGCCGCGAAGGCGCAGGCTGCCCGCTGCGCGGCGTACGGATCGACGACCGGAGCGTCGTCGCTCGCGTCGGCGCCATCCGACGTGTCCGCGCCGTCGGACGCGGCGCCCGCGTCGGGGTCCGCCCCTCCGCCTGGCTCGGCAGCGTCGGAGGCGCTGCTGCACCCGGCAAGGAACGCGAACGCGAGCGCGACGAAGGGAGCGGAGCGACGCATGAAGGACACCTCGTCGGCACCTGTTTGGCACCGGTTCGCCAACCATTCTGCGCCGGATCGCGTCGCGTGTCATCGCGGCGTTCAGCCCGCGATCCACTCCCGCGGCGGCTAGAACTCGGGCTCGCCAGCGACGAACGTCAGGCTGAAGACGCGCTGACCGGCGGCGTCGTCCATGACGTGCACCCCGGTGGCGGTGAGGGTGCGGTGCGCCGCCGCGATGTGCTCGCGCGCGAGCACCGGCGCCACGAGACCGAGCAGGCGCTTCGGCGTGGCCCTGGCGAGGCCGAGCGTCGAGAAGAAGAGCGTGACGAACGTGTAGCCCCCCTGGCACCACGACTCGACGCGGCAGGGGCGACCGTCCGAGAGCACGATGGCGCGGGCGCCGAGATCGCCCTCCGGCAGCGGGTCGTCGTCGCGGACCTCGTTCGGGGTGAAGTTCGAGCGGTCGGGCACGGGGTACTTCGATTTGGCTTGCGGCATATCGCTCCTTCGCCTCTTGGAAGTAGTGCGCGGAGCCGAGCGCAACAACGTGAGCGCCTGGTCAGTCGGACATTCTTCGCCCTGCTGAGGCCCACCTCGCCGCTCACCCCCCGGCGCGCCCGAAATCGAGGCGGTTTCGAGCCTTTGCGGCGCACCTCTGCCGCTCCGCGTTGACCCTTCTCCGGCCGCGCTGTACATCGAGGACCATGTCGGTGCCGGATGGCGGCTTCGTCCACACGCTCTCCGTCGTCGTCCCCGTCTACCAGGGCGAGCGCACGCTTCGGCCGCTGCTCGCCGAGCTCGCCCCGCTCGCCAGCGGCGGCACGACCCCCGCCGGGCACGCCTACCGCGTGACCGAGGTCGTGCTCGTCCACGACGGCGGCCCCGACGGCTCGCCCGCGGTCATGCGGGCGCTCGCCGCCGAGCACGCCTTCGTGCGGGCGCTGTTTCTCTCGCGCAACTACGGCCAGCACCCCGCGACGCTCGCGGGCATGGCGTCGACCAGCGGCGAGTGGGCCGTCACCCTCGAC
>CAITLX010000096.1 GCA_903893335.1 uncultured delta proteobacterium
CCTGGTTGGGGCGCAGCGGCGTGCGCACCAGCCAGCGGGTGATGGCGAGCGAGATGTGGCGGTTGAGGTAGGTCGACGTCCAGCCGTCCTGGGGCTTGCGCAGCGAGCGCAAGAGCGCGTGCTCGGCGCGCCGGGCGCTCGCGTCGTCGACGACCGCGACGGGCTCGAAGCCGAACGGCGGCGCGAACGCGAACGGCGCGCGCGCCAGGTCGCGATCGGCGTCGAGCCCCGCGGCGACGAGCGCCGCGAAGAGCCCGCGGTGCACGACCCAGTCGGCGGGCACGCGCACGCGCAGCCCCGCGCCTGCGCTCGACGCGTGCACGACGGGGATCGACAGGCGCGCGTCGGCGAGCGCCGCGACCATCTCGGTGTCGCCGTCGGGGACGACGACGGCGGTCGCGCCCGCGGACGCCGCGGACAGCGCGAGCCGCAGCGGCACCGAGAGGCCGAGCAGCCGACGCGCCGGCGCGAGCGCCCCGGGCGCGCGCGGCCCGAGCTCGAGCATCCAGGCGGGCGTGGCGACCATCGGGGCGCCCCTCGTAGCGCACGCCCGGCGGTGGTAGAAGTCGAATCGATGGCACTCTGGCGTGGGCTGCCGCTTGCGGTGGCGTTGGGGCTCGTCGCGTGCAGCAGCTCGACCGGCGGTGACGCTGGGGGAGCCGGCGGCGGCGGTGGTGTGGACGCGGGCGTCTCGGACGCCGCCGACGACGCGGTGGCCGAGGGGGGCGTCGAGTCGCTCTTCGTCGCGCCTGCGTCGCTCGACGAGCTCGCGCAGGAGACGTTCTTCGACCACCCGTGGCCGAGCGACGCGCGCCTCGATCCTGACGGAACGCCGCATTTTCAGGGGTGGCCCAACCCCCGCTTCGTCGACATCATCGACCAGTACGCCGAGGTGGTCGACACGCGCGTCGACGGCTTCTCGCCCGGCGCCGCGGGCTACCTGCGCTTCACCGGCTCGCTCGACCCGGCCACGCTCCCGGCCGACCCGCAGGCGAGCCTCGCGGCCGGCGCGAGCGTTCAGCTGCTCGACCTCGGCGCGCCCACGGCCGACGCGATGCGCCAGTCGCTTCAGCTGCTCTACCGCGACGAGGCGGGCGTCTACTGGCAGCCGCACACGCTCGCGTTCTCGGCGGCGTTCGGCGTCCCGCTGCGCCCGGCGCGCCGCTACGCGCTCGTGGTCACCTCGCGCGTGCACGGCAAGGACGGCGCCCCGGTGCGCGCGTCGGCGGCGCTGCGCCAGGTGCTCGGGCTCGACGCCGCGGGCGCCGACGCCACCCGCGTTCGCGCCGCGTGGGGCGACGCGCTCGACGCCATCGGCCGCGCCGGCATCGCCGTGAGCGACATCGCGCACCTGACGGTCTTCAAGACGGCCGACCCGACCGCCGAGTTGTTCGCGGTGCGCGACGACGTGCGCGCGCACTTCGCCGCGCCGACCGCGCACTCCGACGCGTGGCTCGCGAAGGAGAAGACGGCCGAGTACGCGGCGTACGAGGGCGTCTACGGCCCCTCGCCCGACTACCAGCAGGGCACCGTCCCCTTCGCAACCTTCGGCTCGGGGGGTGACTTCGCCTTCGTCGGCGGCGCGCCCGCGATGCAGCGCTCGTTCGATCTGCGCTTCGCCCTCGTGGTGCCCGACGCCACGGCGTGCCCGCTCCCCGCGGCCGGATACCCCGTCGTGCTGTACGCCCACGGCACCGGCGGCGACTACCGCTCGTTCGTGCGCGACGGCACGGCCAAGGCGCTCGCGGGCCAGTGCCTCGCGTCGATGGGCATCGACCAGATCTTCCACGGCACGCGCCCCGGCGCGCCGCAGCCGGGCACCGGCGTGAACGTGACGCAGGAGGAGGAGCTTCTCTTCTTCAACTTCCAGAACGCGCCCGCCGCGCGCACCAACGGGCGCCAGGCGGCGATCGACGAGGTGCAGCGCGCGCGGCTCTTCACCGAGTCGCACCTCGAGGTCCCCGCCGCGGTCGCGGGGGGCGCGGCCATCCGCTTCGACGGCACGAAGGTGCTCTTCTTCGGCCACTCGCAGGGGGGGCTCAACGGCCCGCTCTTCCTCGCGATCGACGACGGCGCGCGCGGCGGCGTGCTCAGCGGCTCGGGCAGCATGATCGAGATCTCGCTGCTGGAGAAGACGCAGCCGTCGCCGTCGGTGGCCAACGTCGTCAAGCGCATCTTCCTCGCGCTGCGCCCCGACGAGGACGCCGAGCTTGGCCCGATGTCGCCCCCCATCGCGCTCGCGCAGTCGCTCGTCGACGCCACCGACCCCATCCACTACGTGCGCCACCTCTTCACCGAGCCGCGCGCGGGCATGGCGCCCAAGAGCATCTACCAGACCGAGGGCGTCGAGGCCGACGGCTCGGGCGACCACTACACGCCGCCGCACTCGATCGAGGTGCAGGCCCTCGCGACGGGCTTGCCGCTGCAAGCGCCTGCCATCCACGCGATCGCCGAGGCCGTGTGGGCGGGGCCGCCGCAGGTCACCGTCCCGGCGGGCGGCCTCTCGGGCAACCTCGCCGGTGGCCTCGCGTCGGGCGTGCTCGCGCAGTGGCACGCGAACGACGCGCGCGACGGGCACTTCGTCGTCTTCGACATCGCCGCCGCGCGCGCGCAGGCCGCGGGCTTCTGCCGCGCGCTCGCCGACGACCCGCACGGCAAGGTGCCCGCTCCGTGACGGCGGCCGAGCGCGTGGCCAGGCTGCTCGCGTCGTCGGGTGTGCAGCGCGTCGCGCCGCCGCGCGCCGGGGTGCCCTGGCCCTTCGCGGCGCCCGAGCCCGACGAGGTCGCCGCGCTCTACGCGCAGTGCGACGGCCTCGAGCTCGGCGACGGCGCGGTGGTGCTCGGTCGGGGCGAGCTCGCCGACGTCACGAGCTGGCTCGTGCTCGACCGCGCGCTCGACTGGCCCGCCGATCTCGTCGTCGTCGGGGAGCGCGGCGATCTCGTCGTGGCGCTCGACCTCGACGTCGACGGCGCGCGGGCAGGAGGCGGCGTCGTCGAGGTGCCCACCGACGATCTGCGCGCCTTCACGCGCGTGGCCGGCGGGCTCGTCGGCTGGGCCGAGCTGCACGCGGGGCTCGCCGACGCGACCGCGCCCCCCGAGGTGCTCGCGCGCGCGATGATCGACGCGGGCGACTGCGACGGCCTCGTCCACGCGCTCGCTGCCCCCTGGTACCCCGGGCAGGACGCCCTCGCGGCGACCGCCTGGCTCGCGCTCGGTCGGCTCCACGCGGTCGAGGGGGCGCGAGGCTCGGCGCTCGCGGCGTTCGAGCAGCACGTCGAGCTACGCGCGTCGCTGGTGGGGCGCGGCGCGCGCGAGGCCGAGGAGGCGCGCGCGTGGCGCGGCGCGGCGCACGAGGCCGCGCGCGTGGGCGACGAGGCCCTCGCGCAGGCGTGCCGCGATCGCGCCGGTGGCGACGCTTCGAGCGCGTGAACCGCGGTCAGTCGGGCGATGCGAGGCGGGTGAGCCGCGCTCAGTCGGGCGATGCGAGGAGGGTGAGCAGCGCTCAGTCGGGCGATGCGAGGCGCGTCGCGATGGGCGAGCCCTCGTCGAGCGCGCCGGGCTCGACGGCGACCACGCGCATGGTGCGCGTATCGACGAGCAGCAGGCGCGCCCTCGCACCGGCGCGCCCGAGCACGTCGCCGGCTGGGTCGAAGGCAGCCAGCGAGGGCCAGCCGGCGCGGCGGGCCCACATGACGAGCGCGAGCGCGTCGGCGGGCTGGCCGGTGTGGTCGTTCGCGAGCAGGAGCGCGACGGCTGCGACGCGACCCGCAGGCTGCGCGGCGACGAGCGCGGCGAGGGGGCGGAGCGCGTCGGCCTGCGGCTCCGCGGCGCGATCGAAGCCCAGGTGCAGCAGCAGCCAGCGCGGCTTGCGCGCGCCGGCGCCGAAGCCGCTCCCCGGCGGCAGCGCCCCGCGGCCGTCGGGGTCGTAGAGGTCGGAGAGCGCAAGATCGACCTGCCCCTGCGGCGCGCGCGCGGCGTCGCCGAACGCGTGCAGGCGCAGGGCAGGGAGCGTGTCGCCCACGTCGAACCCCGACGCGCCTCCTGGGTAGGGCGCCGCGACCGGCGCCGGCGCTCCCGCGTCGACGTCGCGCTCGGCGGGCTCGACGGACGCGTCGCGTGGTGCGATGGCCGCGTCGCGCGCGCACCGCACGCCGAGCACGGGGAAGCGCATCTCGGGGGGATCGGCGCGACGGATCGAGGTGCGCATCCCGAGCGCGGGCATGCCGAAGCCTCCACCGCGCGAGACGCGCCCCGGCCCGCGCGCGAGGTTCGCGCAGTCCGCGCAGGGCTGCGGCATCCCGCGCCGCTCGCAGCGGTCGGCGCCGGGCGCGGGGAGCAGCACGCGCGGGTCGCCGCGATCGAGCGTCCACTCCCACACGTTGCCCGCGAGGTCGGAGTGCCCCCAGCGGCCGTCTCCGGCCGGGCTGTGCGCTCCCACGGCCTCGACGCGACCGCGCGAGAACACCGCGTGGCGCGCGTCGATCGTGTCGGACGCAGGTGGCGACGACCAGGGGTACACGCGCTGCTCGGCGCCGCCGGTCGCGGCGAGGTTCCACTCGGCCTCGGTCGGCAGGCGGCCGCCGTCCCAGGCGCAGAACGCGAACGCCTCGTACCAGGTGGCGCAGTCGATGGGCAGCGCCTCGTTCGGGCCGGGCGCCTGCGTGAAGCTCGCGACCTCGCTGCACACGAGGTGCTCGCGCATCCGCTCGATCGAGGGCTCGAGCGCGTCGGACCAGCGAGGCTGCCATCCGCTCGCGGCCACGCGCGGGTGCGCGCCTGCGCCGGGGGGAGGGGGCCGCTCGCGCGTCGCGCCCCCCGCCTCCACGAACGCGCGAAAGCGCGCGACGGTGACCTCGTAGCGGTCGAGCGCGAACGGCGCGACCTCGGCGACCGGCCCGGGCGTCGGGCACGACGCGGCCTCCTGGCTGCGCGCGAAGGTGCCGCCGGGCACGGCGGGGGCCGCGCAGCAGTCGTGTCGGCCACCCTCGCCGCAGCCGGTGCGCGACTCGCCGCAGCTTGCGGTCGGGCGGCCGTGGTCGGGTCGCGCGAAGGGGGTGGGCTCGGGCTCGGCGTCGCGCAGGCGCTCGAGCGCCGCGCGGGACGCGACGAAGGCGAGCGCTGCGAGCGCGACGACCGAGGCGAGCTTCGCGCGACGTCCGAGCGTCGGCGTTCGCACGCTCAGCCGACCTCGAGCGGCCCCTCGGAGGCGCCGAGCATCTCGAGCACTCCGCGCACCTCGGTGGCGGCCTCGAACTCGGGGTTCGACCGCAGGAAGGCCTCGAGGTAGCGCGTCGCCGCCTGCTTGTCGCCGCGCGCGGCGTGCGCGAGGCCGGCGGCGTGCAGCGCGTCGCCGTCGGTGGGCGCGCGGCGCAGGGCCTCCTCGGCCTCGCCGATGGCCGAGCGCAGGTCGCCCAGCATGCGCAGCACGTGCGAGAGCGCGACGCGGGCGCCGAGGTGCGCGGGCGCGAGCCGCAGCGCGGCCCGGTACGCGTCGCGCGCGGGCTCCATCTGCCCGGTCTCGAACAGCGCGATGCCGAGGTGGTGGAAGGCGTACGCGTTCTGCGGGTCGGCCTTGAGGACCTCGCGCAGCGCGTAGAGCGCGTCGTGGTAGCGCTCCTCGTGGAGCAGCTCGACGGCCTCCTCGACCGCCGTCCAGCGGTCGCCGTCGCGTGCGTCGTCAGGTCGGAGCATGGGCGTGGGGCAGCGCGCGCGCCGGGCCCGTGGTGGGGCGGCGGAGGCGGCGATCTCCGCGCAACCTACCAGACGCGGGCGACGTTGCCACGCGCCGCGCGGGCGACGTCGGGTTGACGGACCGCCCCCCGGATGCACAAGATTGAAGGTAGATGCTCCCGCTGAAGGCTGCGCGCATGGGGGTCGCCGGGCGCGAGGCCCTCGCGCTCGCGCGCCAGGCGACGCTGCTGCCGCGCGACGTCCGCGCGGTGCTCCCGCCCGTCATCGCCGACGGCGATCACGTGGTCGTGCTCGTGCACGGCGTGTTCGCGAGCGCGGGCGTGCTCCGGCCGCTGCGCGAGCACATCGAGCAGGCCTCGACGGCCAAGACCGCCAGCTTCTCGTACCCCCCCTGGTTCGGCGTGCGCGAGCTCGCCACGCGCCTCGGCGCCCTGGTGGCGCGGCTGCCCCCGCACGTGCATCTGCACCTGGTGGGCCACAGCCTGGGTGGGCTGGTCGCGCGCGAGTACGCCCAGCGCGTCCCCCGCGACACGCGCGTCGTGCAGACGATCTCCCTCGCCAGCCCCTTCGCCGGCACCCGGCAGGCGCGCTGGCTGCCGGTCGCGTTCGGCCGCGACATCGCGCACGGCAGCGCGCTGCTCCGGGCGCTGCACCACGACGCCGCCGCGGCCGCCGACGTGCCCCACACGTCGTTCGTGGCCACCTCCGACACCGTCCTCGACCCCCCCTCGAGCGCCGCGTTCCTGCACGGCGAGGTCATCGAGATCGCGGACGTCGGCCACAACACGCTGCTCTACGACGAGGGCGTGCAGGCCCGCGTCGCGCGCCTGGTGGCCGACCGCGTGCTCGCGTCCACGCGGGCGACGTGGTAGCCGACCGCTCCGTGCGTCCCCTCCCGCGCCTCCTGCTCGCCGCGTCGCTGGTGGCGTCCGCGGCGGCCCTCGCCGCGCCGGCGGCGGCCGAGCCCTCTGCGTGGCTCTTCGCCGGGGGCGGCGCGGGGCAGGTGCGCGACGTCGCCGTCGACCGCGCGTTCGGGCGCATGGATCTCCAGCTCGGCGTCGGCACCCCGGCTGCCTTCCCGGTCGTGCTCGGCGCGCTCGTCGGCACCTCCACCTTCTTCTCGGGCGGCACCGACCTCACGCTCCTCGGGCGGGTGGCCAGCGGCGGCTTCGCGCGGGGCTCGTGGGGCGTCGCGCTCGACGGCGGCGTGTACTCGCGCAGCTGGAGCAGCGGCACCTCGGGGTGGGACGGCGCCCTCGTGCTCGGCGGGCCGTTCGGTGTGCAGCTTCAGGCCGACGCGCGCCTCGGCGAGGGGGACGCGCGCTCGCTCGGCCTCGTCGTCGGCTTCGATCTCCTCCGCCTCACCGTCTTCCGCACGAGCGGGCTCGGGCAGTGGCCCAACCCGTCCCCGGCGGTGCTGCCGGACGGCTCGGCGCCCGCGCGCTAAGCTCGGGGCCGTGCCCGCGCGCAGGCCCGACGCCCCGGCGTCCCCCCAGCTCGACCTCTTCGCGACCCCCTCGGTGCCGCCGCCGC
Source organism: uncultured delta proteobacterium (assembly GCA_903893335.1). GTDB lineage: Bacteria > Myxococcota_A > Polyangia > Polyangiales > Polyangiaceae > CAITLX01. The sequence goes on from CAITLX010000096.1 coordinate 7,225, forward strand.
CAGGCCCGCCCGAGCCGCGCGTGCGCGCGCTCGTCACGCAGGCCGATCACGATCTGGCCGCGCGCGTCCCGGCGCACGTCCGCTTCGGCACCTCGTCGTGGACGTTCCCCGGCTGGGGCGGCATCGTCTACGAGGGCCGCCCGAGCGAGCGCGACCTGCAGGCCGACGGCCTCGCGGCCTACGCGCACCACCCGCTGTTTCGCACCGTGGGCATCGATCGCTCGTACTACGCGCCGCTCGGGGTGGCCGAGCTCGGCCGCTACGCGCGCGCGCTCCCGCCGGGGTTTCGCTGCGTGCAGAAGGTGTGGAGCGCCATCACCACGCTCGCCGATCACCGCACCGGCGAGCTCGTGCCCACCTTCCTCGACAGCAAGGCGTTCGACGACGCCGTCGTCGCGCCCAACGTCGAGGCCTTCGCCGAGCACGTCGGGGCGCTCGTGCTCGAGCTCGCCCCGGTGCGCGGGGCGGGGGTGCCGTCGGCGGCGGCGTTCGCCCATCGGCTCGACGCGTTCCTCGGGCGCGCGTCGCGCGCGCTGCCGCTCGCCGTCGAGCTGCGCCACCGCCCCTGGCTCACGGCGCGCTACCTCGACGTGCTGCGCGCGCACGGCGTGGCGCACGTGCTCAACCTCTGGGAGCGCATGCCGGACGTCGGCGAGCAGCTCGCGCTGCCCGGGGTCGTCACCGCCGACTTCGTGGTGGCCCGCCTGCTCATCCGCCCCGGCCGCCGCTACGAGGACGAGAAGGCGCGCTTCGCCCCCTTCGACCGCATCGTCGAGCCCGACGAGAAGACGCGCCGCGACGTCGTCGACCTCGTGCAGGCCTGCGAGGCGCTCGGCAAGGTCGTCTACGTCATCGTCAACAACAAGGTCGAGGGGTCGAGCCCGCTGACGGTGCGGGCGCTGGCCGAGCGGGTCGCATCCGCGTCGCTCGACGATGTTCCTCTTGCCACGCCGCGCTGACCGACTACTGCACGGGGCGGGTTCGTTCCACGCCCCCCCCGCCGCAGGTAGCCCCCGATGCCCGTCCGCCTCGCGCAGTCCGACGCCTTCCCCCGCCGCCACATCGGCCCCAACGACGCGGAGATCGCGGCGATGCTCGCCGCGGTGGGCGTGGCCTCGACCGACGAGCTCGTCGCGCGCACGGTGCCCGCGCCCATCCGCCTCGGCCGCGCGCTCGACCTGCCTGCCGGCTGCACCGAGCACGAGTGGCTCGACGAGGTGACGCGCGTCGCGTCGCAGAATCAGGTCTGGAGGTCGTACCTCGGCACCGGCTACAGCGACTGCTTCACGCCGCCGGTCCTGCTGCGCAACATCCTCGAGAACCCGGGGTGGTACACGCAATACACGCCGTACCAGGCGGAGATCGCGCAGGGGCGCCTCGAGGCGCTGCTCAATTTCCAGACGATGATCGCCGACCTGACGGCGCTCGAGGTCGCCAACGCGTCGCTGCTCGACGAGGCGACCGCGGCGGCCGAGGCGATGCACCTGCTCTGGGGCGCGGGCGGGTCGGACGAGCGCAACACGTTCTTCGTCTCGGACGCCTGCCACCCCCAGACGATCGCGGTCGTGGCCGGGCGCGGGCGCGCCGTTGGCATCGACGTCGTCGTGGGCGACGAGCGCACGCGCGCGTTCGACGCGAGCGTGTTCGGCGTGCTCGTGCAGTACCCGGCGACCGACGGCGAGGTGCGCGACCCGCGCGACGTGATCGAGCGCGCGCACGCCGCCGGCGCGCGCGTGGTCATCGCCGCCGATCTGCTCGCGCTCACGCTGCTCGCTCCCCCGGGCGAGCTCGGGGCCGACGTCGCCGTGGGCAGCGCGCAGCGCTTCGGCGTGCCGCTCGGCTACGGCGGTCCGCACGCGGCGTTCCTCGCCACGCGCGGCGACCTCGTGCGCCGCATGCCCGGCCGCATCATCGGCGTCACGCGCGACGCCCAGGGGCGCCCCGCGCTGCGCATGGCGTTGCAGACGCGCGAGCAGCACATCCGTCGCGAGCGCGCGACGAGCAACATCTGCACCGCGCAGGCGCTGCTCGCCATCGTCGCGGGCATGTACGCGGTGTGGCACGGGCCCGATGGGCTCCGCGACATCGCCGAGCGCGTCCACGGCGCCGCCGCGGTGCTCGCCGCGGGCCTCGGTCGTCTCGGCTGGAAGGTCGCGCACGCGCGCGTGTTCGACACGGTGCGCGTCGACGGCGCCCCCGACGCGCTCGACGCGGTCGTCGCGCGCGCCGCCGCGGCGCGCATCAACCTGCGGCGGCTCGCGCCCGGCTCGCTCGTCGTCGCGCTCGACGAGACGACCCGCGCGGCCGACGTCGCGGAGCTGCTCGCCGTGTTCGCGGGCGATCGCGCGCTCGGCGTCACGCTCGACGCGCTCGCCGAGGCCACCGACGCGACGCTCGCCCCCGAGCTCGCCCGCACCTCGAGGTACCTCGCGCACCCCGTCTTCCACGCCTACCGCTCCGAGACGGAGATGCTGCGCTACGTGCGCAAGCTCGAGGGGCGCGACCTCTCGCTCACCCACGGCATGATCCCGCTCGGCTCGTGCACGATGAAGCTCAACGCGACCGCCGAGATGATGCCCATCACCTGGCCGGCGTGGGGCCGCCTGCACCCCTTCGCCCCGCGCGAGCAGGCCGCGGGCTACGCCGTGGTGTTCCGCGAGCTCGAGGCGGCGCTCGCCGCGTGCACCGGCTTCCCCGCCGTGTCGCTCCAGCCCAACGCCGGCTCGCAGGGCGAGTACGCGGGGCTGCTCGTCATCCGCGCCTACCACGAGAGCCGCGGCGACCTCGGCCGCGACGTGTGCCTCATCCCCCAGTCGGCGCACGGCACCAACCCGGCGTCGGCCGTGATGGCCGGCATGCGCGTCGTCGTCGTCGCGTGCGACGCCGCGGGCAACGTCGACGTCGCCGACCTCGAGGCCAAGGCGCGCGAGCACGGCGCGAAGCTCGCCGCGCTCATGGTGACCTACCCCTCGACCCACGGCGTGTTCGAGGCCGAGATCAAGCGCATCTGCGCGACGATCCACGAGCACGGCGGCCAGGTCTACATGGACGGCGCCAACATGAACGCGCAGGTCGGCCTCTGCCGCCCGGGCGACATCGGCGCCGACGTCTGCCACATCAACCTGCACAAGACGTTCTGCATCCCGCACGGCGGCGGCGGGCCCGGCATGGGGCCCATCGCGGTCGCGTCGCACCTCGCGCCGTTCCTGCCCGGCCACCCCGTCGTCGCGACCGGCGGCGCCTCGGCCATCGCGCCCATCGCGGCCGCGCCGTGGGGCAGCGCGAGCATCCTGCTCATCTCGTGGGCGTACGTCCGCATGATGGGCGCAGACGGCCTGCGCCGCGCCACCGAGGTCGCGCTGCTGTCGGCCAACTACATCGCGCGCCGGCTCGACCCGCATTTCCCCGTCGTCTACCGGGGCGAGCACGGCATGGTCGCGCACGAGTGCATCGTCGATCTTCGCGCGTTCAAGAAGTCCGCGGGCATCGAGGCCGAGGACGTCGCGAAGCGGCTCATGGACTACGGCTTCCACGCGCCGACCATGTCGTTCCCCATCGCGGGCACGCTCATGATCGAGCCGACCGAGAGCGAGTCGCTCGCCGAGATCGACCGCTTCTGCGAGGCGATGATCGCCATCCGCGGCGAGATCGCGCAGATCGAGGCGGGCGCGCTGCCGCGCGACGACAACCCGCTCAAGCACGCGCCGCACACCGCCGAGGTGGTCACGGCGTCGGCGTGGAGCCACGCCTACTCGCGTGAGGTCGCCGCGTTCCCCACGTCGGCGACGCGCGCTCGCAAGTTCTGGCCGGCCGTCGCGCGCATCGACAACGCGTACGGAGACCGCAACCTCGTCTGCACCTGCCCGCCGGTCGACGCGTACGGCGCCTGAGCGCGCGCCGCGCACGTCGCGACGCGACGCGCAGAGGGGGGTGAGACCGACGCGCGCGAGGCCGACCGCCCCGCGCGCGCCGTCGTGGCTCAGGCGATGCTGGCGAGCAGGGCGGCGTACGCCGAGGGGTCGAGCAGCTTGGCCGTGTCGCCCGGCGTCGTCGGCCGGATGGCGACCATCCAGCCCTTGCCCCAGCAGTCCTCGTTGACCAGCTCGGCGCGGGTCTCGAGGTCGGGGTTCACGCGCTCGACGGTGCCCGAGAGCGGCGCGTAGAGATCGCTCAGCGTCTTGACCGACTCGACCGTGCCGAACGGCTTGCCCTCGGTGACCGCGTCACCGGGCTTCACGGTGAGATCGACCAGGGTGATGTCGCCGAGTTGATCGACCGCGTAGGCGGTGATGCCGACCTCGACGAGGTCGCCCACGACGCGCACCCACTCGTGGTCCTTCGTGTACAGGTAGCCGGGCTTGGTCTCGAACGGATCGCTCATGGTGGCCTTCGTCAGGGAGTGGGGCGCTTGTAGAACGGTGTCTTCACGATGACCGCCGACACGGCTTTGCCGCGGCAGTCGACGAGGATCTCGGTGCCGATCGCGCTGCTCGCGGCGGGCACGTAGCCGAGCCCGATGCTCTTGCCGAGCGTGGGCGAGGGGCCGCCGCTCGTGCAGACGCCGATGGGCGCGCCGTCGGCGGCGACGATGGGGTAGCCGTGGCGCGCGATGCCGCGGCCGGTCATCTCGAAGCCGACGAGCTTGCGCGCGAGGCCGCGCTCCTTGGCGGCGACCAGGGCGGCCTTGCCGACGAAGTCGCGCTTGTCGAGGTTCACGATCCAACCGAGGCCAGCCTCGAGCGGGTGGGTCGTCTCGTCGATGTCGTTGCCGTAGAGCGACAGGCGCGCCTCGAGCCGGAGCGTGTCGCGCGCGCCGAGGCCGACCGGCTCGATGCCGAGATCGCGGCCGAGCTCGAGCAGGCGCGTCCACAGCGCGACCGCGTCGGTCGCCTTGCAGAAGAGCTCGACGCCGTCCTCGCCCGTGTAGCCGGTGCGCGCGACGGTGGCGGGCACGTCGGCGACCACCGCCTCGGTGAAGTGGAAGCTCGGCAGCGCGGCGGCGCGCGCGGCCTGCTCGCCGGCGCGCGCGAGCAGCTCGAGCGCGCGTGGCCCTTGCAGCGCGATGAGCGCCGTCGCGTCGGAGCGGTCCTCGAACGTGCAGTGGTTCTCGGCGGCGTGCGCGAGGTGCGCGGCGATCTTGTCGCGGTTGCCCGCGTTGCAGACGACCAGCCAGGTGTCGCGGGCGACGCGGTAGACGATGAGGTCGTCGAGGATGGTGCCCTCGGCGTTGCACGCGGCGGTGTACTTCGCCTGGCCCACCGCGACCTTCGAGAGGTCGCTCGTGACGAGGTAGTCGAGCACCTGCCCGGCGTACTCGCCGGAGAGGAACATCTCGCCCATGTGCGAGACGTCGAACAGCCCGACCGCCGTGCGCACCGCGCGGTGCTCCTCGACGAGGCCGCGGTACTGCACGGGCATCTCCCAGCCCGCGAAGGGGACGATGCGCGCGCCGAGGCGGCGGTGCTCGTCGTAGAGGGGCGTGCGTCGCAGCGGCGCGTCGTGGGTTTCCACGGCGCGGTCTTTACCACCTCCGCGCGGCGTTGCGGAAGGCTCGTCGCCCCACCCCTGCCTGGCCCGCTCGCGCAGCTCAGCGCAGCTTCGTCTTGTCGAGCTGCTTGCCGTCGGGCGACAGGCCGGCGCGGCGCCAGCGCTCGGCCTCGTCGGCCGCAGGCGAGAGCGGAGGAGGGGTCACGTCGCGGAGCACGATGTGGGTGACCTCGCCCCCGGCGGTCACCTCGATGCGCAGCGTGCGGCCGGGCTTGCCGTGCACCGTGGCCTTGCCGAACACCGTCCGAGCGGGGCCGACGTCGATGGTCTCGGCGTCGACGCGCCGCCGGACGTAGTTGGCCACCGACTCGAGCGGGACGCGACCGGTCGCCGAGGCCGAGTCGCCGAACGAGCGCTCGAGCTGCATGCGGCGCGGCAAGGCGAGCCCGAACGCGACCACCGTGCCCTCGGCGAGCTCGCCGGGCTCGATCTGGTCGGGCGACCGCGTCGCCGACGCAGACGCCGAGGGGGCGGGGCGCGCTGCCGGCGCGGGGCCCTGCGTCGGCTCGCGCCGGCACGCGGCGAGCGCGAGCAGCGCGAGCGCGATCGAGCCGGGGCGTGCCATCGCCGCCGAGCGTACTCCATCGCGGCGGGCACGCGACGCCCGGGCCGCGGTCAGGGCTCGAGGATGGCGGCCCACGAGTCGATGCGCGTCGCGACCGGCGGCTGCGGCATGCTGCGCGTGATCGTCTTGGTCGTCGCGTTGTTCTGGCTCGTGCCGCCGTTGCCCGTCTGCACGACGAGCTGAAACTGGCCGGTGGTCACGCTCGAGATGCCGTAGTGCGCGCCCGAGCCGAGGAACGTGTCGGTCGAGGGCGAGTCGTCGACGATGGCGCAGGTCGGCTGCTGCCGGACGCCGATGCCGAACACGGTGGTGCCGTCGCCGAGCGAGAGGCTCTGCACGTAGACGCTCGCGTCGTTGAGCAGGCGCGCGGCGCCTCCCTGGCTCGGGTCGAGCGCGCTGAGCGGTTGCAGGTAGTCGACGCCCCAGAGCTTGGACGCGCCGGCGCTGCACACGTTGTTCGTCAGCGCCTGCGCGCTGAAGGTCGAGAAATAGAGCACCGAGTTGAACAGCGTGATCGGCCCCGACACGCGCTCGCCGTCGTGGAGCGTCGAGTACCAGAGCGTCTTGGCGCGGTACGGGCCCACCGAGGCCTGCTCGAGCACCGACCAGACGTAGTTGGTGCCCGACGTGGTGAAGGTCTCCTGGTCGCCGGTGGAGAAGGC
>CAITLX010000097.1 GCA_903893335.1 uncultured delta proteobacterium
GATGATGATTCCCATGACCGTCCTCCTTCTTGGAGCTGTTCGCCACCCTGTGCGGTGGCTTTCCGGAGGCCTCGTTGCCTCTCACCTGGTCGGAACGGTCGTGCTCGGGGAACCTTGAGAGCCTTCCTCGGGGCCGCTCGACGGGGACCGGCCGTTGCCGGCCCCCGCCCACGGCGAACCCTTACTTCAGCAGGCTGAGCGCGATCTGCGGCAGCTGGTTGGCCTGGGCGAGGACCGCCGTGCCCGCCTGCTGCAGCACCTGGTTGCGCGACATCGCCGCCGTCTCGGCCGCCACGTCGACGTCGCGGATGCGCGAGTTGGCCGCCGCCGTGTTGAGGCTCGCCGACTCGATGTTCGACTGCGTCGTCTCGAAGCGGTTGACCGCAGCGCCGAAGCGCGCGCGGGCCGTCGAGATCGTCTTGAGCGCGGCGTCGATGGTGTCGAGCGCCGTCTGCGCGTTGGTCGCCGCCCCCGACAGCTTCGTGGCCGTGCCCGTCAGCGTGCCGAGCGCGACGCCGCCGAACGAGACGGAGATGCGGTCGCTCGAGACGTTGTTGGTGCCGACCTGGAAGGTGACGGTCGACGAGGCCGAGGCGATGACCTCTTGCCCGTTGAACTTGGCCGACGCCTGGATGCGGGTGAGCTCCGACTGCAGCTGCCCGAACTCGGTCTGGATGTACGAACGGTCGCTGCTCTGCAGCGAGCCGTTGGAGGCCTCCATCGCGAGGTCACGCATACGCTGCACGACGCCGGTCATCTCGCCGAGCGCGCTGTCGGCCGTCTGGGCCATCGAGCTGCCGTCGGCCGTGTTGCGCCCCGCGACGGTGTACGAGCGAATCTGCGACGTCATGCTCGCGCTGATGGCGAGGCCCGCCGCGTCGTCGGCGGCGGTGTTGATGCGCATTCCGCTCGACAACCTGTCGAAGCTCTTGGTGAGCGAGCTCTGCGTGCGGGCCAGGTTGGTTTGCGCCGAGAGCGACGCGACGTTCGTGTTTATGAAGAGCGACATGACACGGTCCTTTCTTTCTTCTGAGTGTTCGAGACATCGGCGCGCGAGCCCCCGAGGGCGCGCATACGTTCACGGGCGCGCCCGAGCGCGACCCCCAGGTCCCTCGCCCCGACGGCGAGGGCGGCGGCGAGCTTCTGCTCGGCCTCGAGGCTGCACGCGGCCTCGGCCGCGGCGTCCGCGTGCTCCTCGCGCGCGCGCTCGCCGACCACCGCGTCGTGCGCGTCGCCGTACGCCCACGCGGCGACGAGCGGCTCGTCGCGCGCCACGGCCCGCATCTGCGCCTCGAGGCGGTCGAGCCCATCGAGCGCGCCCTGCACGCCCGAGACGTCGGTCCTGTGCATGCGCGCGAGCACCTTCGCGGCGCCACGCTCGAGCGCTTGCGCCGCGCGAGCCGCGCGAGCCGCGCCCGAGATCTGCCGGTCGAGCCACTCGGTGACGTGCGCGGCGGCCACGCGCCCGCTCGCCGCGCGCACGCGCCCGGCGACGTCGAGCCGCGCGGCGTCGAGCTCGGGCAGCTCCGCGAGCAGGTCGCCGAGGCGTCGCTCCGCGTAGCCGCGGATGCGCGAGCCTCCCTCGGTCGCGTTCACCAGCGAGAGCCCGGGCTTGGCCTGCGCGAGCCCCTCGGCCATCGACTCGAACCACGAGCGGTAGCCGTTGAAGGCCGACGTCGAGCCGACGACGCCCTCGCCTCCCCACGCCCCGACCTCGAAGAGCTGCTCGAACCGCTGCGGCGGCCCGAGGTGCGACCCGGCGCGGACGGCCTCGGCGGCCTCGCACCAGGCGTAGTGGATGCGCCCGCTCGCCGCATCGACGACGGCGCGCGACCGCTCGAACGCCGTGCCCTCGGCGTGCGTGCGTCCGCCGGTGTAGGCCAGATCCTGCCCGACGAGCACGATGGGCGAGCAGCCGAGCCGCTCGGCGATCGAGAGGGCGACGGTCGATACGCTCCCGCCGACGGAGACGGGGCGAGACGCGAGCAGCGACGCGAGCGGCGCGAGCGCCGGCAGCCCCTCGACGAACCCGAGCAGCGGACCCTGCCCGGTGCGGATCATCGCGGGGTGCGCCGTGAGGCTCACCGCGCGCACGACGCGGTCGATGAAGGGCAGCGCCGCGACGTGCACCGACAGGTCGAGCGCCTCGAGGCTGACGATGACGTGGGGCTCGACGCCGTGGCGCGCGAGCACCTTCGCTGCGACGTCGACCGCGATGACGATGCCCTTCTTCGAGGCCTCGCGGAGCAGGCCGACGTTGGCCGCGAGCGAGGGGCCCGCGCCGACGACGAACACCGGCACGCCGCTCCACGCGCCCTCGATGGCGCCGAGCGGCCCCGCGGTCGGGATGCACTCGAGGTTCTCGAGCACGTGGCCGATCCAGCTGCGGTAGCGGATGGCGCGGGTGTTCTCGAAGAGCGACACGTCGGCCGCGAGCGCGCGTACCGCCTCGGTGAGGCTCGCGAGCTCGGCGGGGAACGCTTCGGCGTAGCCCGGCGTCACCACCACGGTCGCGGCCGGGTTGTCGCGCGCGAGTCCGGGCCAGAGCGCGGCGAGGTCGTCCAGATCGCTCGTGATGGTGATGTCGCCGAGGTCGAGCGGACCCGCCTCGAGCAGGGTGCAGAGCAGCCCGACGTCCGGCTCGAACACGACGAGCGTCGCGTCGGTGCGCTGGCGCAGGTCGCGCACCGCGTGGCCCGCGCCGAGCCCGAAGACGACCGCGACCGCATCGCGGCCACGGCGCACGTCCGCGACGGTGGCGTCGGCCGACGTCTCGTTGGCGGGCACGCCGAGCAGCGCGCCGTCGACGTCGAGGACCGGCGTGCCGCGCGACAGGCGCACGAGGCGCCCTCGTGCCTTGGCGGTCTCGAGCCGTGCGCGCGTGCGCATCGAGACCGTGTGCGAGGAGAGGTTCGCCGCGCGCATGGTCGCGCCGAGCTCGGTCGCTGCGATGGGTTCGAC
>CAITLX010000098.1 GCA_903893335.1 uncultured delta proteobacterium
GCGCAGGGGCGGGCGCGGCGGGCGGTGCCGCCTGCGGAGGGGGCGCAGCCTGTGCGGCCGGCGCAGCCGGGGCGGGCGCTCCCTGCGCGTTCATCATCAGCATGGTGCCCTTGAACTTGGGCGCCGCTGCGGTGGCGGCCTTCAGCTGAAAGCCGCACTTCGTGCAGGCCGTGGTCGTCTCGGGATTCTGCGTGCCGCAGTTCGGACAGAACAAGGGCGCCTCCTGGGGCGTGGTGTGGTGCAGCCGCGCGAGCGAGGCGGGGAGACCGCGCTCGCGGGCACGTCGTCGCCGAGCGACGCCCGGCGTCTGAGTGGCGCGCGAGCGTACACGCAGGGGGCGTCGGCTCACAAGAGGAGCGCGCCGCGACGGCGCGCGATCGTGCCCGCCTGGAGGCGTTCGATGGGGGGCCTCGCGTCCCTGCTTGACATCGCGCCGTGCGCACCACTAGGTTTCGCGCCGTCCGCGCTGAAGATTGGCGCAAATTCGCGCCGTTGGGCGCCGAAACGACTGCCGAGATGCCCTTCGCCCTCAGCCCCGAGCGCGACCGCGAGCTGGCCGAAATCCTCTCCCGGTACCCCAACCGTCAGGCGGCCTGCATTCCCATGCTGCACCTCTGCCAGGAGCAGAACGGCTGGGTATCCGACGAGGTCGTCGAGTTCGTCGCCCGAACGCTCGAACTGCCCTCCGCACACGTGTTGGGCGTCGTGACGTTCTACACGCTGTTCAACCAGCAGCCCGTCGGGCGCCACCAGGTGTGGGTCTGCCGCACGCTGTCGTGCGCGCTGCGCGGCAGCGACGAGCTCTTGCGCCACTGCGAGAAGAAGCTCGGCGTGCACGCCGGCGAGACGACCAAGGGGGGCGAGGTCACGCTTCGCACCGCCGAGTGCCTCGCGTCGTGCGGCACCGCGCCCATGATGCAAATCGACAAAAACTACCACGAAAACCTGTCGATCGCAGAGGTCGACCGCCTCCTCGACCGGCTGCTCGCCGGAGGGTGAGGGCACGCCATGCTCCAGCGCACCCAGCACCTGACCAAGCTCTACGGCGTCGCCGAGGGCCACCGCATCGAGGCCTACGAGCGCGTGGGCGGCTACGTCCAGGCGCGCAAGGCGCTCGCCACGACGCAGTCGGCCGTCGTCGACGAGATGAAGAAGGCCAACCTGCGCGGCCGCGGCGGCGCGGGCTTCGCGGCCGGCGTGAAGTGGAGCTTCATGAAGCCCCACGCGACCAAGCCCGCCTACCTCGTCGTCAACGCCGACGAGGGCGAGCCCGGCACGTTCAAGGATCGCACGCTCATGGAGCGCGATCCGCACCGCGTCGTCGAGGGCTGCATCATCGGCTGCTTCGGCATCGGCGCGCACGCCGCGTACATCTACGTGCGCGACGAGCTTCACCTCTCGAAGGAGCGCCTCTGGGGCGCCATCCGCGAGGCTCGCGCGAAGGGTTACCTCGGCGCGAAGCCGTTCGGCCGCGACTACCCCGTCGAGGTCTACGTCCACACGGGCGCGGGCGCGTACATCTGCGGCGAGGAGACCTCGCTGCTCAACTCGCTCGAGGGCAAGCGCGGCGAGCCGCGCCTCAAGCCGCCGTTCCCCGCGCAGGTCGGCGCGTTCGGCTGCCCGACCACGGTGAACAACCTCGAGACCATCGCGGCGGTGCCCACGGTGTTCGAGCTCGGCGGCGAGGCGTTCTCGAAGCTCTCGGCGCTCCACCACCTCGGCGACGGCGGCTGCCGCCTCTACGGCGTCAGCGGTCACGTCAAGACGCCCGGCGTCTTCGAGGCCGCGGTCGGCGTCACGCTGCGCGACCTCATCTACGATCTCGGCGGCGGCATCTCCGACGGCGGCGAGCTGCTCGCGGTCATCCCCGGCGGCTCGTCGTGCCCGGTGCTCCTGCCCCACGAGACGGTCAGCGCGCCCGACGAGAAGTCGCCGCTGCACGCGTGGCACGGCAAGAGCGTGCTCGACGTCCCCATGGGCGTCGACACCTTCCGCGCGCTCGGCACCATGCTCGGCACCTGCTGCGCCATCGTGCTCTCGGACAAGGTCTGCCCGCTCGCCGCGATGCAGAACTTGATGCACTTCTACCGCCACGAGTCGTGCGGCCAGTGCACGCCGTGCCGCGAGGGCACCGGGTGGCTCGACCGCCTCGTGACCAAGCTGCTCGCGGGCGAGGGCACCCTCGACGACCTCGACCGCATCCACGAGATCGCGAGCAACATCATGGGCAACACCATCTGCGCGTTCGGCGAGGGCGCCTCGATGCCCACGCTCGGCTTCGTGCGCAAGTTCCGGCGGCACTTCGAGGACCACGTCGCGGGCAAGCCCTGCGCCGCGGGCGGGAGGCTCCACGCATGATCGCCGACGCATCCTGGGGAGCGGCCTACTTCTGGGCGTGCGCGTTCGCGGCGATCGCGGGCGCGCTCATCACCGTCGCCGCGCGCAACCCCATCCGCAGCGCGATGGGCCTGCTCGTCGCCATCCTCGGCATCGCGGGCCACTACCTCGCGCTGCACGCGCAGTTCCTCGCGGCCATCCAGCTCATCGTCTACGCGGGCGCGGTCGTCATCCTCTTCGTCTTCGTCATCATGCTCATCGGCGCCGACGCGTCGCCCGCGCGCGACACGCGCTCGCTCGCGCCGCGCGTGCTCGCCGGCGTGGGCACCGTCTACTTCGCGCTGCTCGTCGGGCGCCGCCTGCACGGCGCGCTCGGCACGCACCCGTTCCGCACGCCGCACCCCGAGCTCGGCAACATCGGCGCGGTGGGCCGCGAGCTCTACACGCGCGCGCTCGTGCCGTTCGAGCTCGTGACCGCGCTCTTCATCGTCGCGGTCGTCGCGGCGATCGCCGTCGCGAGCGGCCCGCGCAAGCCCGCCGCCGCCGCGAGCGACGACGACGACAAGGGAGGCGCCGCGTGATCCCGCTCGAGCACTACCTGTACGTCGCCGGCGCCCTGTTCGCGATCGGCACCCTCGGCTTCGTCGTGCGCCGCAACCTCCTCGTGCAGCTCATGAGCCTCGAGCTCCTGCTCAACGCGGTCAACCTCACGCTGGTGGCGTTCAACCGCCAGCACCAGGACGACCACACCGGGCAGCTGTTCGCCTTCTTCGTCATCGCCGTCGCGGCGGCCGAAGCGGCCGTGGGCCTCGCGATCGTGCTCGCTCTCTACCGCCTGCGTCGCTCGGTCCGGAGCGACGAGGCCACCTTGCTCAAGAACTGACCATGCACGCCCTGGCCGAGCTCTTCCCCGCGAACGACTTTCGCCTCGTCGCAGCGATCCTCGCGCTCCCCGCGCTCGGAGCGTTCGTCAACGGGGTGTTCGGAAAGCGCCTCGGCAAGGAGGCCGTCCGCCTGATGGCGCTCACGGCGATCGGCGGCGCATTCGCCCTGTCGCTGCTGACCTTCGCCATCCTGCTGTCGGCCGGCGAGGAGACCGTCCAGCTCACGTGGACGGCGTGGCACTGGCTCGACCTCTCCACCGACAACGGCCTGGGGTCGCACTCGGTCGACGTGAAGTTCATGGTCGACCACCTCAACGTCGTGATGATGCTCGTCATCACGGGCGTCGGGTTCCTCATCCACCTCTACGCGTCGTCGTACATGTGGGACGACCCGCGCAAGGACGGCGGCTACCACCGCTTCTTCGCGTACCTCAACCTGTTCTGCTTCGCGATGCTCGTGCTCGTGCTCGGCGCGAGCATGCCCATCCTGTTCGTCGGGTGGGAGGGCGTCGGCCTGTGCAGCTACCTGCTCATCGGCTTCTGGTACGCCGACGACGCCAACGCCGCCGCGGGCAAGAAGGCCTTCCTCGCCAACCGCGTGGGCGACTTCGGCCTGCTCTGCGCGATGGCGCTGCTGCTCTGGGCGACCGGCTCGCTCGACTGGGCGGGCATCGGCGAGGGCGCCGGCGCGCTGCTCGAGCGCGTGCAGGTCTGGCCGATCGGCAACGGAGCGCTCGCGCACTGGTTCCCCACGCCCGTGCGCCCGACCATCGCGACGCTCGTCGCGCTCTCGCTCTTCCTCGGCTGCGCCGGCAAGAGCGCGCAGATCCCGCTCTACGTCTGGCTGCCCGACGCGATGGCCGGCCCCACGCCGGTCAGCGCGCTCATCCACGCCGCGACGATGGTCACCGCCGGCGTCTACCTCGTCTGCCGCCTGTCGGGCGTGTTCCTCCTGTCGCCCGTCGCGATGGCGGTGGTCGCGTTCACCGGCGCGCTGACGGCGCTGCTCGCGGCCTCCATCGGCCTGGTGCAGCACGACATCAAGAAGGTGCTCGCCTACTCCACGGTGAGCCAGCTCGGCTTCATGTTCATCGGCGTCGGCGTCGGCGCCTTCACGGCCGGCTTCTTCCACGTCTTCACGCACGCCTTCTTCAAGGCCTGCCTCTTCCTCGGCGCCGGCTCGGTCATCCACGCGATGCACGCGGGCATCCACGACTCGGCGGCGTCGCAGGACATGCGCAACATGGGCGGCCTGCGCCGCTTCATGCCCCTCACGCGCTGGACGTACCTCGCGTCGTGCATCGCCATCGCCGGCGTGCCCTTCTTCTCGGGCTTCTTCTCGAAGGACGAGATCCTCTACCGCGCGTTCGTGCACCACATCGACGCCATCCCCGACCCGAGCGGCCTGCCGCGCTGGTCGGCGCCTGGGTGGTTCGGGCCGATGATCTACGGCATGGGCATCGTCGCCGCGACGATGACCGCCTTCTACATGTTCCGGTCGTACTTCCTGACGTTCGGCGGCGAGTTCCGCGGCTGGCGCATCGACGCCTCGCTCGCGGTCGCGGGCCACGGCAGCGACCACGACGCGCACGCGTCGCACGCCGATCACGGCGATCACGGCGACGACGCTCTCGGCGACGATCACGGGCACGACGACGATCACGGCGCCGCGCACGCGAGCCGCATCGAGGCGGGCCCCGCCCCGCACGAGTCCCCCTGGCAGATGACGCTGCCGCTCGTGGTGCTCGGCGCCTTCGCCGTGCTCGCGGGCTACCTCAACGCCGGCATGCTCCACATGACGTGGATGGAGCACTGGCTCGAGCCCGTGTTCCGCGGCGCCGAGGAGCGCATCACGGTGCACCACGCGAGCGAGATCGTGCTCGCGCTGCCCGGCGTCGGCGCGGCGGCGGTCGGCATCGGCCTCGCGTACTGGGTCTACGCGCTGCGCGGCGGCGAGCCGGCCCAGCGCTGGGCGGCGGCGCTGCCGCGGCTGCACGCGCTGGTGTTCGACAAGTGGCGCGTCGACGAGCTCTACGAGAACACCGTCCTCGCGCTGCTCGACTCGCTCGCCGAGACGGCCACGTCGTTCGACAAGTGGTTCGTCGACGGCATCATCGCGCGCCTCACGGCCGCGGTGGTGCAGGGGCTCGGCGCCGCGCTCCGCCTGCTGCAGACCGGCGGCGTGCACGCCTACGCCGCCATGATGGTGGTCGGGCTCGTGGCGCTCGGGCGCTTCTTCCTCGGCGGGGCGCACGCCTCGCTCGGCATCGTCGAGCCCCACACCGACCGCATGGTCGTCGAGGCCGC
>CAITLX010000099.1 GCA_903893335.1 uncultured delta proteobacterium
AGACGCACTAGCTTGAGGTGCTAGCGCCGTAACTGGCTTACGGGTTCAAGTCCCGTCCTTCGCACAAGTAGGCGGAATCAAAGAAGAAAGTTGACGGCGGCCTTCTCGAGAGAGTCGGTCGCCGTCGGCGTTTCGGGGGGCACGACGCGCAGCGAACGCAGCGCACGAGGCACTCCGGGGGTCCGGTCCGCCGCGCGCGTCACCGCGCCGCGAGGCTCCGCGAGGCGCCGTGGCCCTCGTTTTCGCTCCGCGCCGACCGCCTACCCCTCGCTCGCCTCCGGCTCCGGTCTGCTCCCTTAGGAGGCCCCCTCGGGCGTGGCGTCGAGCGCCTCGCGCACCTTGAAGCCGAGGTCGCTCTTCGAGAACGGCTTCTGGAGGAAATGCACGCCGTCTCGCAGCACTCCATCGGCGGCGATCACGTTGGCGGTGAAGCCGGACATGAAGACGACCCTGAGCCCTGGCTGGTTCGCGGTCAGGTGCTTGGCCAGGTCACGCCCGTTCATCTCGGGCATGATCACGTCGGTCAGCAGCAGGTGTATCGGGCGAGCGCACTCCTGCGCCTGGCGCATCGCGTCCTTCGGCGAGGTCGCGCCGAGCACGGTGTAGCCCAGGCCCTCGAGCAACCGCGTGGTCGCCCGCAGGATGCCCGGCTGGTCCTCGACCAGCAGGATGGTCTCGTCGCCGCACGGGACCTGGCTTCGTCGCTCCCCCGCCCGAGCGAGCTCTCCTGGGTCGGCGTGGCGGGGCAGGTAGATCGCGAAGGTCGTGCCCGTGCCCACCTCGCTGGACACGTCGATGTGGCCGTCGTTCTGCTTGACGATGCCGTAGACGGTCGCCAGCCCGAGCCCTGTGCCCTTGCCGACCTCCTTGGTCGTGAAGAAGGGCTCGAAGACGTGCGCCAGATCGTCCGCGCCGATGCCGCAGCCATCGTCGCTGACCGTGAGCCGCACATACGCCCCGGGGGAGACTCCAGCGTGCGAGGCGCAGTAGCCCTCGTCGAGCGTGACATTGGAGGTCTCGACGGTCAGCTTGCCGACGTCTGCGATGGCGTCGCGCGCGTTCACGCAGAGGTTCGCGAGGATCTGGTCGACCTGGGTCGGGTCGATCATGACGGCCCAGAGCTTCGTCTCGGGCACCCAGACCAGTCGCACATTCTCCCCGACGAGGCGGTGCAGCATCTTGAGCATCCCCTGGATGCTCTCGTTCAAGTCGAGCGCCCGAGGCGCGACGGGCTGCTGTCGCGAGAACAGCAGAAGCTGCCGCGTGAGGTCCGCCGAGCGTCGGGCGGCATCGCCGATGACCTGGAGGTCGTCGTGGAGCGGCTCACCGCGAGCCACTTGCTCCGACGCCATCTCGGCATAGCTCAGGATCACGGCCAGCATGTTGTTGAAATCGTGCGCGACGCCCCCTGCCAGGCGGCCCACCGACTCCAGCCTCTGCGCCTGCTGCACCTGCGCCTCGAGGTTCGACCGCTCCGCCTCGGCGAGCTTGCGCTCGGTGACGTCCTCCTTGACCGCGATGTAGTGCGCGATCGCTCCGTCGCCGTCTCGGATGCCGGAGATGACGGCCGATTCCCAGAACAGCTCGCCGCTCTTGCGGCGGTTGCACAGCTCTCCGCGCCACTCGCCGCCAGCCGTGATCGCCGTCCACATCTCGTCGTAGGTCTTCGCGGGCATCGTCCCGGACTTGAGCAGTCGCGGGTTCTGGCCGAGCACCTCACCCTTCGTGTAGCCGGTGGCCCGCTCGAAATACGGGTTCACGTACTCGATGGTGCCGGCGCGGTCCGTGATGATGATGGAGAGCGGGCTCTGCTCCACCACGCGCGAGAGCGCGCGCACCTCGTCCTCGGCCTGCCTGTTGGCGGTGATGTCGCTGGCGAGCCCCGCCAGGCGAGTGACCTTGCCTGAGGCGTCGAGGACGCGAAAGGACCGATCGCGGATCCAGCGAACGGCGCCGTCCGGGCGGACGATGCGATACTCTGCCTCGACCTCTTGGTCGCTGGTGGAGAGCGCACCGAAGCTCGCGAATACACGCTCCCGCTCCGCCGGGAGAATGGCATCGACCCACAGGTGCGGCTCGGCATACAGGCTCTCCACCGAGCGACCCCAGATCTTCTCGAAACCTGGGCTGACGTAGTGCATGACCGCGAAGTCGGGCGAGGTGATCCAGAAGACGTCGGTGATGTTGTCCACCAGCTGGCGGAATTGAACCTCACTCGCCCGCAGGCTCTCCTCGGCACGTTTGCGCGCGGTGACGTCCAGCAGCATCGACACCAGGCACTTCTCGCCACCGAGCTCCACGACTCGACCCGACATCTCCAGCACACCGACCTCGCCGCTCCGGCGACGAAACTCGATGGGGAACTGCTCCACGCTGCCGTGCTGGGTCAACTGCCGCACGAGCTCGTCGCGCTGGGAGAGGTCCACGTACGTCCCGAGCTCGCCCACCGTGCGCCCGAGCGCCTCCTCGCGCGTGAAGCCGTACAGGCGCACCGCCGCGTCGTTGGCCTCGAGCACCTTGCCGTCCAGGAGTCTGCTGACGACGATGCCCGTCGGACTGGCCTCGACGACCGCCGAGAGGCGGGCATTGCTCTCGCGCAGCGCCGCCTCGGCGACCATGCGCACGGTGATGTCGACGTCGCTGCCGCGGTACCCGCGCAGCGTGCCATCGTCGTTCAGCTCCGCCGCGCCGTTGGTGCAGACCCAGCGGCGACGACCCTGCTTGGTCTGAACGGCATTGACGAAGTCCTTGAACGACTCCTTGCGCGCGAACGCCGCGAGCGCCGCCTCCTTGAACGCCTCGCGCCCTTCGTCGGGGTGCAGATCGTAGAAGTGCATCCGCCCGACGAGCTCGCTTGGCGCGTACCCCCACAGCGCGACCGAGACCGAACTGACGTAGGTGTAGAGCCCCTCGGCGTCGACCTCCCAGGCGACCGTCCCGCTGTCTTCGGCGAGCTGCTGAAAGCGACGCTCGCTCTCGCGCAGCGCCAGGTCTGCTTGATTACGCTCGAAGATGTTCCGGAGGGGTGAGCCCCGCTCGACCTCTGGGCCGGCGCCGTCGGTCTCGCGGGCTTCCAGCGCGCGCTCCAGCTCGGCGATGCGCGCCCTGGCGGCTGCAAGCTCAGCTGCCAGCGCCTCCGCTCTGTCGGTAGCTGCCATCCGCGTTATCGTCCCTCTCCCCAAGCGGCGCCGACCGAGTAGCGCGGAAGCCGCGACGAGCACTGCCACACTTCGGCTCGGTGGGGTACCCGAAGCGGGTGAGGCGCAGGGTCTGCGTCTCAGAATGGTTCAGCCCACGGCGAGCGCCCGCGCGCCCTCGCGCCGACATCAGGGCACGTCGGGAGTCGCGCGGGCGATGAGCGCGGCGCAATCGACGCCGCGCGGCAGCGCGCCGTAGTGGTGCGCGCCGCCCTGGTCGAGCCGCGAGCGACAGAAGGCGTCGGCGAGGTGCGCCGGCGCGTGGCGCACGAGCAGCGAGGCCTGGAGCGCGAGCGCCATGCGATCGACGAGATCGCGCGCGCGGTACTCGAGGTCGGAGTGATCGCCGAACGCCTCGCGCAGGCTCGCGGCGAAGCGGTCGAGCGACGCGTGGCCCCCCTTGGCGGCGCCGACCTCCGCGAAGAACGCGTCCACGACGCCCGGCGTCTTGCCCATCGCGCGCAGCACGTCGAGGCACTGCACGTTGCCGCTCCCCTCCCAGATCGCGTTGACGGGCGACTCGCGGAAGAGGCGCGGCATCATCGAGTCTTCCATCACGCCGCTGCCGCCGATGCACTCCATCGCCTCGGCGGAGTGCTGAGGCCCGCGCTTGCAGATCCAGTATTTTCCGACGGCGGTGCAGAGGCGCACGAGGTGGTCCTCGTGCGCGACATCGCGCCGGTCGAGCGCCGAGGCGACGCGCAGCGCGAGCGCGAGCGCGGCCTCGTGCTCGAGCACGAGATCGGCGAGCACGTTCTGCATGAGCGGTTGATCGGTCAGGCGCTTGCCGAACGCCGAGCGCCCGCGGCAGTGGTGCAGCGCCTGCGCGACGGCCATGCGCATGCCGGCCGACGAGCCGACCATGCAGTCGAAGCGCGTCATCGCCACCATCTCGATGATGGTGCGCACGCCGCGCCCCTCGGGGCCGACGCGCCACGCGAGCGCGCCGCGCAGATCCGTCTCGCACGAGGCGTTCGAGGCGTTGCCCATCTTGCGCTTGAGGCGCTGGATCTGGATCGGGTTGCGCGAGCCGTCGGGGCGGAAGCGCGGCAAGAGGAAGCAGGTGAGGCCGCCGGGCGCCTGGCCGAGCACGAGGAACGCGTCGCACATGGGCGCCGAGACGAAGAATTTATGCCCGACAAGCTCGTACGCGTCCCCCTCGGGCGTCTGGCCGAGCGGGATGGCGCGCGTCGAGTTGGAGCGCACGTCCGAGCCCCCCTGCTTCTCGGTCATCGCCATGCCGATGGTCACGCCCGCCTTCTCGCTGGTGGGCACGTTGCGCGGGTCGTAGTGGCGCGCGGTGATCTTCGGCTCCCACAGCTTGGCGAGCGCGGGCTCGACGCGCAGCGTGGGGAGCGCGGCGAAGGTCATGGTGATGGGGCAGCCGTGGCCTGCCTCGACCTGGCTCTGCATGTACGTGTGCGCGGCGCGCGCGACGTGGGCGCCGGCGCGCGGCTCCGTCCACGGCGAGGCGTGCATGCCGCGCTCGATCGCGGTGCGCATGAGCGTGTGGTACGCGGGGTGAAACTTGACGAGATCGACGCGGTGGCCGAAGCGGTCGTGCGTCCAGAGCTCGGGCTGGTGGCGGTTGGCGAGGTCGCCGAGCTCGAGGTAGTCGGCCGAGCCCGCGAGCTTGCCGAACACGCCGAGGTCGCCCTCGGCCCACGACGCGCCGTGGCGTGCGACGCCCTCGCGCAGCGCCGCGTCCGACGCGAAGAGGTCGAAGCCCTCGAGCTCGGTGGGCTGGTTCTCCACCTCGTGCGTGACGGCGAGGTAGCGGTCGTCGGTCGTGGGCTTGTCGGCGGCGGTCATGGGCGATCCTTCGCGGGGGGAGCGTGCTGCGCGCGCAGCTTACACCGTGCGGCCGGGCATCGCGGAGAGGGGGCGGCGCCCCAGCGCGCGCTCAGGGATCGAGCAAATCCCCCGCGCCCACTTGCAGGCTCGTCGCGCTCGGCAGCCAGCAGTCGTCGAGGGTGTCGAGCTTCACGACGGCGCGCCAGGGTTTGTAGCCAAGCTCGTCGAGGCAGCGCTTGCCGAACACGTCGGCGTCGCCCGTCAGCGCCATGTAGAGCGTCTGCCCGAAGTCGCTGGTGACCAGCGACGCCTGGTCGGTGGGCACGCCGTAGCGCAGGAACAGGCGCGCGACGTTGCGCAGGTTGGTCGTGGTGTGGCGCGCGTGGGGATCGACGAGCAGCGCGTCGTCGGCGATGGCGTAGGTCGCCTTCAGGTACTTCTTCATCTCGAGCGCCTCGGCGTAGGGCGTGCGGTCGGGGTGCACGTGCCCGCCCGAGAGCACGATGACGGGCGCGAGGCCGGCGCGGTAGCGCTCGGCTGCCTGGTCGCAGCGAATCTGCCCGCCGAGCGAGAGCGCCTGCGCGAGGTCGCCCGGCCCGAGGCCGGGCACGACGATGGCTGCGAAGCGGTAGGCGGTGAAGTCGAGCGTGGCGATGCGCGCGAGCACGGCTGCGTTCTCCCCCGCGGCGAGTGGCTCGTAGCGGGTCGCCTCGTCGCGCCCGTCGGATTGCAATCCAGCGAGCACCGTGGCGAGCAGCGGCGCCCAGGCGGGCGCGCCCGCCGCCGGCTGGCGCTGGGCCTCGATGATGGTGGTGCGCGCGGTGGCGTCGAGCCCGGCGACATACGACCAACCGCCGCCGAGTGCGCGGACGGCGTCCTCCCAGGCCGCGCCGAGAAGCTCTGCGTCCGAGCCGGTCGCGCGCCCGTAGGCCTGCCCGCTCGCGCGAAGGGCGTGCGCCGCGGCGGCCACGGCGGTGGACGAGGCGACCAGCGCCGACAGCGCGGCGCGCGAAGCGGCGATCTCGGCGTCGGGCAGGACGAACGCGGCTCCGAGGCACGAGGCGTCCCCCGCGCAGCCGTCGAGGGCCGAGGGGATCGCGGCGGCGCGCGACGCGGCGTAGCCGGCGAGCGTGGCGTCGGCTGCGAGCGCGGTCGACGCGGGCGCAGCGCCGAGCAGCGTGAGCACGTAGAACGACTTGTCCTGCTGCGCCGAGGCGCTCGGCGGCCAGGCGTACGCGCGGTCGAAGCCGCGGGTGTCCTCGGCGGCGGCTGCGCCGCACTTGCTCGGGTCGAGCGCGCTGAAGTCGGGGCCGTCGTAGGGAGCGTCGGCCTCGCTGCCCGCGTCGGCCGCTGGCTCCGACGTCGCATCGGCGGTGCCGGCGTCGAGCGCTCCGGGGGCGTCGCTCGAGGCCTCGCTGCTGCAACCGAGGGCGAGCGAGGCGAGGACGAGCAGCAGGGCGGGTGAGCGCATGGGCCCGAAGGTACCACCGGCCCCCGAGGGCTGGGCGCCGTGCGCGCCACGGTGCTAAATTCTGCGTCCATCAT
Source organism: uncultured delta proteobacterium (assembly GCA_903893335.1). Classification (GTDB taxonomy): domain Bacteria; phylum Myxococcota_A; class Polyangia; order Polyangiales; family Polyangiaceae; genus CAITLX01. The sequence goes on from CAITLX010000099.1 coordinate 6,537, forward strand.
GCTCGATCGCATCCTGATCGATCGCCGCGTCGACGCCCTCGCCCCCGAGCTTGCCGAGGTCGCCCGCGATCTCCACGCGCACCCCGAGCTTCGCTTCGAGGAGCACCGCTCCGCAGGCGCGCTCGTCGCTCGGCTCGAGGCCCACGGCGTCACGGTCGAGCGCGGCCTCGCGGGGATGCCCACGTCGTTTCGCGCGCGAGCGGGCGAGGGGGGCGCGCGCGTCGCGATCCTCGCCGAGTACGACGCCTTGCCCGAGATCGGCCACGCGTGCGGCCACAACCTCATCGCGGCCGGCGCGCTCGGCGCCTTCCTCGCGCTCGCGCGCGACGGCGTGACCCTGCCGGGCACCGTCGAGCTCATCGGCACGCCCGCCGAGGAGGGTGGCGGCGGCAAGGCGCTCCTGCTCGACGCGGGCGCGTTCGCCGGGGTCGACGCGGCGATGATGTTCCACCCGTTCGACCGCGACCTGCTGATGCACACCGCGCTCGCCAACGTGTGGCTCGAGATGACCTTTCACGGCGTGCCGTCGCACGCCGCCATCGCCCCGTGGGACGGCGCGAGCGCGCTGACCGCCTGCCTCGAGACGTTCCGCCTCGTCGATTCGCAGCGCGTGCATTTCCGCGACGGCGTGCGCGTGCACGGCTTCGTCACCAACGGTGGTCAGGCGGTCAACATCATCCCCGAGCGCGCGGCGTGCGAGATGTCGGTGCGCGCGACCACCGACGCCGAGCTCGCGCGCGTGCGGGCCATCGTCGAGCGCTGCGCCCGCGGCGCGGCCCTCGCGTGCGGGGTCGAGGTCGGCATCGTCGCGCGGCGCGGCTACCGCTCGATGAACAACAACGCGACCCTCGCGCGTCGCTTCGGCGCCAACCTCGAGGCGCTCGGGCGCACCCCGCGCGAGCGCGACGCGAGCGTCGGCGCCGGCTCGACCGACATGGGCGACGTGTCGCAGGTGGTCCCCGCCATTCACCCCTGGCTCGCCATCTGCGGCGAGGGGGCGGCGACGTGCCACCAGCGCGCGTTCGCCGACGCGGCGGTGGCCGAGCCTGGCATCGCCGCGATGCTCGTGGCCGCCAAGACGATGGCCCGCACCGCGCTCGACGTGCTCGAGGACGAGGGGCTGCGCGCCGCGATGAAGGCCGAGTTCGAAGCGTCGCGCTGAGCGCTGCGGACAAGACCCGCGCGCGAAGAAGCGTCGCGCCGAGCGGCGTCGGTCAGGCGTCGTCGCCGGGCGCGAGGCCGGCGATGGGGATGGCGCGCGCGCGCGCCACCGTGACGAGCGCGCTCGCGAGCCGCTCGCGCTCGGCCACGTCGGGCAAGAACGCGCGCGTGCCGTCCCAGAGGTCGAGCGCGACCGCGCGCTCGCCGTCGAGCACCAGGCGGTCGATCTGCGCCCAGGCGAACTTGCGCACGCGCGGGAAGCTCGCCCCCCACAGATCGCGCGCCTCGATCCCCTCGGCGTGGACGACGACCCCCCGCATGCGCGTTCGCACGAGCGATGCGACCGCGCCGAGCAGCAGGAAGACGACGAGCCAGCGCGAGCCGACGAGCCGATCGGCGTCTCCCTCGACGACGTAACGAAAGAGCCAGCCTCGCGCGTGCGACGTCCAGGCGATCGCGACGGTGACCGTCGAGGCGACGGCGACCAGGAGGTAGAGCAGCGACGGCAGGTGCTCGCGCAGCGGCACGCCGAAGGCGACCGAGTCGGTCGGCTTGTACGTCATGTCGAAGCCCGGAGGGCGGGAGTCGCGCGCCATGGCCGGGTCACGCCTCGCGGGCGCTCTCGTCCTTGCGGTCGCGGCGCACGATGGACATCTCGGCGCGGCTCGGGTTGATGACGAGCAGGCCGTGGTCGGCGTCGAGCAGCGCGAGGTCGCCGTCGCCCGCCCAGCGGAAGAGCGAGCCCACGTCGGCGAGCGTCGGCACGCCGAGCAGCCGCGCGAGCACGAGCGTGCGCGGACCGGTCGCGCGATCGGTGAGCGCGAGCGCCACGGGCTGCGCGCGCGCCGAGACGAGGAGATCGAAGACCGTGAGCTGATCGGCCATGAGGATGGCCTTGGTCGGGAGCGAGACGCGCGGATCCTCGACCGCGATCATGACGAGCGCGTCGCAGAGGTCCTCGACGTCGCGCGCGCGCTCCTCGAGGAACGGATCGCGGGTGAGGTTGGCCGCGGTGCGCGTGACCTCGCGCGCGACCTGGCCGAGCGCGTGCGCGACGCCGCTGCCGTGCGCCGCGAGCTCGAGGGCCCTGCCGCGCAGGCGCGCGTCGGAGATGATCTGCGTGTAGGTCGAGAGGAAGCCCGCCTCGCTGCCGAGCTTCAGCGCCGACGCGCGGCGCGTGAGCGTCGCGAGCGCCTTCTCGCACGACTCGAACGCCGCCTTGAGGCGACGCGCGTCGTCCTCGCCGCCGTCGCGCTGGGCCGGTCGCGCCGGCGGACGGCGCAGCGCCGCGAGCGCCCCGAGCGCGCGCCCACCGACCACCGGGCGACCGGGCAGCGTGACCTTGCGCGTGCCGCCGCCGGCGCGCCGGGGGGCCTTCTCGCGCATCGCGTCGA
>CAITLX010000100.1 GCA_903893335.1 uncultured delta proteobacterium
AAGGTCGCCCCGACCCGGTTCGACGAGGAGGAACCCTCCGCAAAGGTCGCCCCGACCCGGTTCGACGAGGAGCGCTCGCCGCCGAGGTCGAGCCGACCCGATCTTGCGAGGAGACTTCCTGCGATCGCTTCGGGGCGACTCTCCCGGGCGAGTCGTCCTCGTCTGGACGGGTCGGGTCGACCCTGTTCGAGGCTTCGTCCTCATCGGCGAGGGTCGCCTCGACCTTCCCGGGCGGGTCGTCCTCGTCTGGATGGGTCGCCTCGACCCTCCGCAGGGGTTCGTCCTCATCGGCGAGGGTCGCCCCGACCTTCCCGGGCGAGTCGTCCTCGTCCGATCGGGTCGCCTCGACCCTGATGGAGGCTTCCTCGTCGTCGGCGAGGGTCGCCCCGACCTTCCCGGGGGAGTCGTCCTCGTCCGGATGGGTCGCCTCGACCCTCCCGAGGGGTTCGTCCTCCTCGGATCGGGTCTCGACCACCCTCCGGAGGCATTCCTCCTCCTCCGCGAGGGTCCATCCGACCCTCCCGCCACGCACCTCCTCGCGCGGCGCCGCGAGATCGGCGCGGCCCGCCGAACCCTCCCTCGCGGGCGTCCAATGGACGTCCAATGGACGTCCAATGGACGTCCATTGGACGGCGAGCGCCGACGTGGCCAGCCTGGTCGGCGTCTCTCCCGCTACGCAGCCGGTGGCCGGAAGCAGAGCGCGTCGTGGATCGAGCGGCGCTCGGGCGCGCAGAGGCTCGCGAGCAGCCCGGCCTCGAGCTGTTGCAGCAGGTCGATGATGCGCACCGATTGCTCGCTCAACCGACGGAACTTCGGGATCAGCTCGGCGTGGGGCCGCCCCTCGAGCGCGGCGGCGACGAGGCTCTGGCCGATCTCGTGCAGCACGCGGTGGGGCCCTTCGATGGCCTGGAACGCGAGGTCGGACGCGAAGTGCTGCCCTCCACCGTAGTACCACTGCCCGAGGCGACAGTCGGTCGGCTCCGTCGCGTAGCGCTGCGCCAGCGCAGCGTCTGCGCGTTCGCCGTCGACGGTGCCGTAGAAGACGAGATCCATGATGCCCTTGCGCCAGGCGATGTGGTCGAGCATCGCCATGTGCACGAGCCCGACCGGCTGCGCCGGCCAGCGCGGCTGGCGCCGCACGAAGTCGAGGAACGCGTCGAGCGCGAGGGGACGCGACATCCAGTAGCCCTGCCCGACGGTGCAGCCCCACCCTTGCAACTGGAGGTACGTCGCCTGGTCCTCGATGCCCTCGGCGACGATGTCGAGCCCGGCGACGTGCCCCATGCGGATGCTCGCCTCGACGAGTGCGGTGTCCTTGTCCGACGACCCGACCCGGCGCACGAGGCCTTGGTCGAGCTTGATCGTCGAGAAGGGCAGGCGCGACAGCGCCTCGAGCCCCGAGAAGCCTGTGCCGAAGTCGTCCATCGCCAGGCGCACGCCGCACGCACGCAGGCGCTGCAACCTCGCGAGGATGGCGTCGCCGCTCCCGAGCACCGCCGTCTCGGTCAGCTCGATCTCGAGGCGACCCTTCGCCACGAGCCCCGACTGCGCGACCGAGCAGATGCGCGCCGTCAGGTCGTCGGACTCGAAGTCCTGTGCAGAGACGTTGAACGAGACGTCGAGCAGCGGATCGACCGCGTGGATGATCGCGAGGTCGGCGAGCAATTGCTCGAAGAACGCCGCCGTCAGCCTCGTGATGAAGCCCGACGCCTCTGCCAGAGGGATGAACTCGGCGGGTGGGATCGTCGTGCCGTCGGCGCGGACCCAGCGGATGAGCGCCTCGGCGCCGATCACCGAGCCGAGCACCAGCGACACGCGCGGCTGGAAGTGGAACTGAAGCTCGCCGCGCGCGAGCGCCCGCTCGAGGTCTTCGAGCGTGACCGCCGGAGCGACATCTCGGTGCTCCGAGGTGGTGGGCAGGCTGCCGGATTCTGGCGCGACCATCGAACGTGTCCCTTCCACCTCGCCGCCGCGTGGTGTGGCCGCGGCGAACCTTGGACCGGTTCGACCGCGATCACCGCGGGCGTGGCCGCGTCGACGACGCGCAGTGGAGAGCGCCCGCTCTGCTCCCCCCTGAACGGCACGAGGCGGCGGCGCTGAAGCTGG
>CAITLX010000101.1 GCA_903893335.1 uncultured delta proteobacterium
ACCGGGCGCTTCTCGATCACGCCCTCGTCGGTGACGGCGTAGTAGAGCGCGCCGCCGCTCACCGTCAGGCCGCTCGGGCGCGTACGCGCCGTCGTGTAGTCCGACTTGCTGCTCGAGCTGAGCGATACCCAGCGCACACGGCCGTCGGCGACGCCGGCGCTCGGAAGCACGAACTGCGAGCCGCCCCACGTCGAGGTGTACAGATCGGAGCCGTCGACGGTGAGGAACATCGGCTGCACGATGGAGCTCGTCTCGATCTTCGCGCTGCCGCCGAGCGAGCCGCCGAGGTTGTACGAGAGCACGGCGTCGAGGTTGCTCGCGGTGAAGTCCACGTACGAGCCGCTGACGACGATCTGCACGATGCCGGCGGTGGTGGCGGCCGACGTCGTGGCGACGGTCTTCGTGGTGCCGCCGGTCTTGGGCACGCGCCGCAGGTTCACGCCGGTGTAGTAGTCGGCGTAGTAGACGTTCGAGGCGTCGAGCGCGATCGCGTAGCTCTGCACGCTGCCGACGACGGTGTCGATCGCGCCGCCGCCGAGCGGCGCGCGGTAGATGCCGCCGGTGAGGTCGGCCCAGTAGACGTGGGTGTCGTCGAGCGCGACGTCGGTGGGCTGGCCGCCGGCGTTCACGACCGTCTCGGGCGCGCCCGTGGTCGGCGCATCGACCGCGACGTCGGCGACAGCGTCGGTGCTCGTATCGGCCGCGACGTCGGCGACTGCGTCGGTGCTGGTGTCGGTCGCGACGTCGGCGGGCGCGTCGGCGGTGGTGTCGGTCGCGACGTCGGCGGGCGCGTCGGCGGTGGTGTCGGTCGCGACGTCGGCGGGCGCATCGGCGGTGGTGTCGGTCGCGACGTCGGCGGGCGCGTCGGCGGCGGTGTCGGTCACGACGTCGGCGACTGCGTCGGTGCTCGTGTCGGCCGCGACGTCGGTGGCTGCGTCGGTGCTCGTGTCGGTCGTGACGTCGCTGGCTGCGTCGGCGTCCTTCGCCGCGTCGTGGCCGGCGTCGGGGGTCGCAGAGGGCGAGCCCGACGAGTCGTCGAGCGAGTCGCCGACCGCGCAGGCGGCGGTGCTGCTGGCGCAGAGCAGGAGGAGGACGAGGAGCGGGCGGCGCATCGCGGGGCCTTGCCCCGAAGGCGAGGCGGGCGCAAGCGTCCGCGCGCCAGAAGCGGGGCAATTCGCCGCAATCGGGCGCGGGATCGCGCGCCGGGGGGGACCTCGGCTACGCTGTCATCCTTCCCACGAGGTCTCCCCGCCATGCGTCTCCCGCCGTTCGCTTCGTCGCTGCTCGCCCTCTCCGCGCTCGCCTCTGGGTGCTCCTCGTCGGACGCGCCTGCTGGCTCGCCGGGCAGCGGGGGAGCGGGCTCTGCGGACGCCGCCGCGGACGCGCCCGTCTGCAACGCCGCCGCCGAGTGCCGCACCGCGAGCGAGGGTGCCCCGCCCCCCACCGGTGGCGTCTGCCTCAAGACGCTCGACACGAGCGTCGTCGACGTGGACGGCAAGCCTGTGGCCGACGTCGTGACTGCAGCGTGCGGGAGCAACATCTGCTTGCAGCAGCGCAGCGCCGCCGACGGCATGGTGCACATCGACATCTGCCAGTACATCGTGAAGCCCGCCTACAAGATCATCGGCGGCACCAAGTGGGTCAGCTTCGCGGTCGCCACGCCCGCGGGGCAGGAGGTGCTGACCTACCCGCCGACGACGGCGTTCGCGCTGCCCGCCGCCGGCGCGCCGCTCAAGGCGGGCACCGACGCGGTGTCGGGCGACGCCACGCTCGCGGTCGCGGACGGCGCGACGATCGTCGTGGACAAGCTCAACTTCTCCAAGCCGATCGACCAGCAGTTTCGCGCCGTCTCCATCCCCGTCGCGAAGTCCGCGCCGTGGCTCGACACGTCGCTCGGCCTCGAGCTTCTCTGGGCGCTCGGCCCGCTCGACACCACGTTCGACCCGCCCGCGAGGCTCACCGTGCCGAACACGGCGGGCTGGCCCGCTGGCCAGTTGCTCGAGGTCTTCATGCAGGGCATCGACCTCGCCGAGACGTACGCGCCCTACGGCGCCTGGGCGCAGATCGGCACCGCGACCGTCAGCGCCGACGGCGCCACGATCTCGACCGACGACGCGGCGGGCAGCGGCGTGCCGCAGCTCACGATCGCCGGCTTTCGCAAGAAGAAGTGAGCGAGCCGTCGCGCGGCGCGAGACGAAGACGTGAGCTAGGAGTCGCGCGGCGCGAGCGATGCCCGCGCCGCGATCCCGCTGCCGCTCACTTCGACGCCGGGTACTCGAGCGGCGCGCCGAGGCCGAGCGCCTCGAGCGGCCCGCGGATCGCGGCGGCGTCGCCGACGAGCACCACGCGAAGCGCCTCGGCCGAGAGGTGCGCGGCGACGGCCTTCTGCACCTCGGCGGCCGTGACGGCGGCGATCTTCGCGGCGCGCGTCGCGTAGTCGTCGAGCGGCAGGCCGTAGACGGCGAGCTGAGCGACCGACGAGGCCGTCTCCTGCACCGTCTCGAACTGCGCGGGGAGCTTGCGCACGAGGTAGCTCTTCGCGTCGGCGAGCTCGTCGTCGGCGACGGGCTCCTTCGCGATGCGCTCGATCTCCGCGAAGATCTCCTGCACGGCCTCGGCGGTGTGCTCGCGCACGATGGCGCCGCCGGCGCGGAACGGCCCGGGGCCGTGGCGCATCTCGAACGACGCGCTCGCGCCGTAGGTGAACGCGTGCTTCTCGCGCAGGTTGAGGTTGAGGCGGCTGGTGAACTGCCCGCCGAGGATCGTGCTCGCGACCAGCAGCGGGTAGAAATCCTCGGTCGTGCGCGCCACGCCGACCTGCGCGACCGCGACGCCCGTCTGCGTCGCGCCGGGGCGATCGACGAGCACGACGCGCGGCTCGCCGGCAGCGGGGGGCGGAGGCGCCGCGGGCGGATCGACCTTCGCGGCGCGCCCGCGCCACGAGCCGAACGCGCGCTCGAGCTTCGCGACGAGCACGTCCTTCGTGACGTCGCCCGCGACGACGATGGTCGCGCGGTCGGGCGTGAAGTGGTCGTGGAAGAACTGCGACAGCGTGTCGGGCTTGACCGCGCGCAGCGAGGCGTCGGTGCCCATCAGCGGCAGCTTGTACGCGTGGCCGTCGGGGTAGAGCGTGAAGCCGACCATGTTCGCGAGCAGCGTCGCGGGGCGGTCGCGGTCCTGCGCGAGCGTGCTCAGGCGCTTGGCGCGCTCGCGCTCGACCTCCGCGCGCGGAAACGACGAGTTGCGCACGCAGTCGGCGAGCAGATCGAGCGCGGGGTCGAGCTGCGACGAGACGACCTGCGCGTGCGCGAGCGTCGCGTCGTAGCTCGCGCCGGTGCCCCAGTCGGCGCCGATGGTCTCGAACGCGTCGCTGATGGCGAGCGCCGAGCGGTGCTTGGTGCCCTGGCTGAGCATCGCGCCGACGAACGCGCCGACGCCCGGCGCGCCGACCTCGCCGCCGCGGCGCACCACGATGCGCACCTCGACGACGGGCATGTCGTGGCGCTCGACGAGCAGCACGGGCACACCGTTGGAGAGCGCAGCCTGCGCGATCACCGGCGGCACGAACGTGGGCTCGGGCGCAGGCGCGGGGGCCTGGCCGCGGAAGGGCGCGTCGGGCGTGACGGTGGGCGCAGGCGCGGGGCGCGGCGGCGGAGGGGGCGCAGGCGGCAGCGCGGGGGGCGTGCAGGCTGCGACGAGCGCGAGCGCGCCGAGCGCGAGGGACAACGACGGGGAGCGCATGGTCACTTCACCTCCGTGAGGCGACCGGCGCGCGGCGCCGACGCATCGGGCACGATGATGGCCACCACGCGGCGCTCGGGCGCGAGCACCGCCAGCGCGGTGGCCTGGAGCTCGGCGGGCGTGACGGCCTGGTAGCGCGCGACGGCCTTCTCGGTGCAGGCCGGGTCGCCGGCGAGCTGGCGGCACCAGTTGAGCCCGGCGGCGCGAGCGCCGACGCGCTCGTTGCGGAACACCTGATCGGCGACGAGCCCGGCGCGCGAGCGCACCAGCTCGTGCTCGCCGACGGGAGCGGAGCGAAGCTGCGCGACCTCGGCGTCGATGGCCGCGAGCGCGTCGTCGGGCGATTTCCCCTTCTGCAGCGTGACGACGATGTCGAACTGGCTGCCGAGCTGCGCGCTCTGCTGCGACACCGACACGCTCTGGGCGATCTGCATGTCGTACACGAGGCGCTTCTCGAGGCGGCTCGACTTGCCGCTCGACAGCACCTGCGCGAGCACGTCGAGCTCCTGGTCGCCCGGGGCGAACGCGGGCGGAGAGGGCCAGGTGACGACGACGCGCGGCAGCTCGACGTTGGCCGCGACCTTGAGGCGCACCTCGCGCTCGGGGCTCACCGGCCAGGGCTGCGTCTTCACCGGCGCGGGCGCGCCGCGCAGGATGGGGGCGAAGTACTGCTCGACGAGCTGACGGGTGCGGCCGGGGTCGAAGTCGCCCGCGACGACGAGCGTCGCGTCGTTGGGCACGTAGAACGTGCGGAAGAAGGCGCGCACGTCGTCGAGCGTGGCCGCGTCGAGGTCCGCCGGCGTGCCGATCGTGAGGTTGCGGTACGGGTGGCCCGGCGGGTAGAGCGCCTCGTGGACGAACTGCGGCACGAGGCCGTAGGGGGCGTTCTCGTAGTTCTGCCGACGCTCGTTCTTCACGACGTCGCGCTGGCTGTCGAGCGTCGCCTGATCGACGTGGTCGAGCAGGAACGCCATGCGGTCGCTCTCGAGCCACAGCGCGAGCTCGAGCTGGTTGGAGGGCACCGTCTCGAAGTAGTTGGTGCGGTCCTGGTTGGTCGTGCCGTTGCGATCGCTCGCGCCCGCGCGCTCGAGGTACTTGAAGAACAAGTCCTCGCCGACGTGGCGCGAGCCCTGGAACATCAGGTGCTCGAACAGGTGCGCGAAGCCGTTGCGGCCCGCGGGCTCGTCCTTCGAGCCGACGTGGTACCAGAGGTTCACGGTCACGATCGGCGTGCGGTGGTCCTCGTGCAGGATGACCTCGAGCCCGTTCGGCAGCGTGTACGTCGTGAACGGGAGCGAGACGGTGATCGCCGGCGAGGAGGTCGGAGCTGCGACCGGCGCCGCGATCGGCGCGGGCGCCATGACGGGCGCGGGCGCGAGCGGAGCCTGCGGCGCAGCCGACGGGACGGGCGACGCGGGAGCGGTCGCGCGCCAGTTGGGCGGCAACACTGGCGCGGGCGCCCAGCCACCCGCAGGGGCCGTGTGCCAGGGCGAAGGCGGTGCGGGCGCGGGCTGCGCGAGCAGGGCGCCGGTGGCGAGGCAGAGCGCGAGCGCCGAGGAGGATGCCGCTAGGAGTCGCATGCGGGCGCAAAGGTATCAGCTTCCGCCGGCGAACGAAGCAGCTTGCGCATCGGGGCGGTGGCGGCTGGGCCAGGGGGCCGGCGCCTCACCTGCGACAAGCACCGGTCAGCTGTGGTAGCTCCGATTCCATGCGTACCCCCACCGTCCTTGGTTGCGCCGTCGTCGCCCTGCTCGCCACCTCGTGCGCGGGCACGCTCTCGCCGCCGTTCGACACGCTGTCGGCCTCGTCGGTGCGCGTCTTCCGCCTGCAGAACTACGAGGCGCCCTCCGCCGCCGCCACGCCGGCTGCCGGCGGCTTCTCGCTGCCGCCCGAGATCGCGCAGTGGATCAAGGCCGGCGCGTCGATGCTCCCGCCCGGGCTCATCCCGCCGGGGCTCATCCCGGGCGCTGCGCCCGCGCCGGGCGCGGCTGCCGCCGACGCGACGCGCTTCGAGGGGTTCCGCGTGCTCGGCTTCGCCGACGTGACCGACGCGGCGATGCGCAAGGAGCTGACCGACGTGTTCGGCCACGCCGCCAACTTCGACGACGCCGGCACCGCGTGCCCGCAGGGGCTCTACGCGGAGCTCGGCATCTCGTTCTGGCGCGGGGGCTCGCAGCCGCCGGCCGACCTGCTCGTGTCGTTCTCGTGCGACCGCGTCGAGGCGCGCAACTTCGCCTGGCCGCACGGCAAGTCGGGCCTCACCCCCGACGCGGTCAAGCGCCTGACGAAGGTGGCTCAGACGGCGTTTCAGGGAAAGCTGTGAACGTCCGCCCCGACGCGGTCAAGCGCCTGACGAAGGTGGCGCAGGCGGCGTTTCAGGGGAAGCTTTAGGCGCTCCGGCTCGGTCCCGCGATTCAGGGAGCTTGCGCGGGGGGCGCGGCGAGAGACGCCGCGAGCTCCTCGCGCACGGCGCGCGTGACGTCGATCAGCCGGCCGACGACGCGGTAGCGACCGCTCGGCTCGAGGCGCGAGCCGTGGACCTTGACCCACACGAGCGCGCCGGTGGCGACGCTGTGCGAGCGGGGGCGCGAGCCGGGCGGAAAGGGGCGCGACGCGAGGACCTCGACGACGTCGCTGGCGAAGGCCACGACCTCGCCGTCGCCGCCCCCCTCCCACGCGAGCAGGGTGCCCACGTCAGAGGTCCTTGCGGCCACGGCGCACGGCGGCGCGCGCCTCGCGGTCGGCCTCGCGCGTCTTGATCACCTCGCGCTTGTCGCCCTTCTTGCGGGCGTGCGCGATGGCGAGCTCGACCTTGACGCGCCCCTGCTTGAAGTAGAGCCGCATCGGGATCAGCTGCGCGCCGTTGTGGTCGGTCTCCTTGCGGATCTCCTCGATCTCGCGCGCGTGCAGCAGCAGCTTGCGCACGCGGCGTGGCTCGTGCGCGAAGGCCGCGTGCGGCACCGGCTGGATGGTGAGGTTCTTCAGCAGGACCTGGCCGCGATCGACCGAGGCCCAGGCGTCGGTGATGTCGGCGGTGCCGGCGCGCAGGCTCTTCACCTCGCCGCCGAGCAGCGAGATGCCCGCCTCGTAGCGCTCCTCGATCGCGTAATCGAAGGTCGCGCGCCGATTCTTGACGATCAGCTTCTCGCCGTCGGCCGTCTCGGGACGCTTCGCCATGACGGGTCGAGACGTACCACGGGCGGCACGGAGGGCGAGAGCGCGACGATGAGCGCTTGACTTGCAGCGTGAGGCGACTAGGTTCCCGACCGCGCGGTGGAGCAGCCTGGTAGCTCGTCGGGCTCATAACCCGAAGGTCGTAGGTTCAAATCCTGCCCGCGCAACCCCCGCTGGAAAACGACTCCAGCAACGCTCGGAGGCCCTGGCCAAAAGCCGGGGCCTTCGTCGTTTTGTCTGCGAAGTCGCTGAGGTCG
>CAITLX010000102.1 GCA_903893335.1 uncultured delta proteobacterium
CGACCTCGAGGCGACGGCGGGCGCGTGGGCGCACGACCGGCCGACCTGGGTCGCCGACCTCGTCGACGACCTGCTCGCCGCGCGCTCGGGCGACGCGCGCGTGGCGGCGGTCAACGAGCACCTCGGCGACCTCGCCGCGGCGCTCGCGTGGGGCGAGGCGATAGGTCCGGCGGCGCGACGCGTCGCCACGCTGGGGCCGCTCGCGGTCGGGTTCGCCCTGCTCGCCTCTGGGCACGCCGAGCCCCAGGACGCCCTCGCGGCGGCTGTGTGGGCGCTGCCGGGCGCCGCGTGGACGACCCTCGCGACGCGACGCGCTGCCTCGCTCGCCGGGGCGACGCGCGAGGGGGTCGATCGGCTCGTGGCGCGCCTCGTCGCGGCAGCCGCGATGCCCTCCGGCGGAGTGGACCGGGCAGGTCGAGCCGTGTAACGTCGGGCCCGACATCGTCGCGTCCCGCCCAAGGCGGGAACCGCGGCGGGGTCCTAGTTGTCGAAAGCACACGATCGGGCCCCTCGCCGGTCGCGGAGACCTCGGATGACCCAGCAGCCTTACGCTTCGCAGCCCAGCACGCGCCCCGGTCAGATGACGGCGGTCATGCGGGCGATGCCGCAGATCACCGGCCCGAAGGTGCTGCGCATCGGCCTCGTCCAGAGCGGCAAGGTCATCGAGGAGCGCGTCATCAAGCAGCGCACCCACGTCACCGTGGGCCCGAGCGAGAAGAGCGTCTTCGTCGTGCCGAGCCAGTCGCTGCCCGCGAGCTTCCGGCTCTTCGAGCTCATCGGCAACGAGTACCACCTCAACTTCCTCGACGGCATGACGGGGCGCGTCGCGCTCCAGACGGGCATCACCGAGCTGTCCGCGCTGCGCGGGCAGGCCAAGCGCTCGCCGCAGGGCGCCTACCAGGTGCGCCTCACCGAGGACGCCCGCGGCAAGGTCGTCATCGGCGAGACGACGTTCCTCTTCCAGTTCGTCGCGCCGCCGCCGATCCAGCCCAAGCCGCAGCTTCCCGTCTCGGTGAAGAGCGGCCTGTCGAGCCAGATCGACTGGACGATGACGATCATCGCGGCGTTCTCGTTCCTGTTCCACTTCGGCCTGGTCGGCGCCGTCTACTCCGACTGGATGGACCCGCTCGTCGACGACGAGGTCAACCTCCAGGGGCTGATCGACTCGGTGCGGTCGCTGCCGCCGCCTCCTCCCGTCGAGGAGCCCAAGGACGTGCCGGTCAACGACAAGGCAGACAAGGCAGACAAGGCCGATAAAGCTGACGCGCCCAAGGCGGCAGCCGGCCCGAAGGCCAACGCCGCCGGCCCCGCGAAGGGCACGAGCATGGCGTCCGACGAGCGCGCGAAGCTCTCCGCTCAGCTCGACCAGATGGAGATGGCCACCCTCGGCGCGCTCGGCACGAGCGGCGCGGCGACCCAGGGCGTGCTGAAGAACGGCACCGACATCCCGACCGGCGCGCTCGACAACGCGGCGGCCTCGGCCGGCGGCGTCGGAGCGTCCAA
>CAITLX010000103.1 GCA_903893335.1 uncultured delta proteobacterium
CCCTTCTCATCGAAGGTGACCGCGCGCAGCATCGACGAGCGGTACGCGCGCATGCCCGTGTGCACGTCGGTGACGCGCAGCCCGTGCACCGCCCGCGTGACGCCCGCGAAGACCGCGTTGGCGATCCAGTTGGGCAGCGGCATCGCCCCCGGCCGACGCGCGAGGCGCGTCGCGTTGACGACGTCGTAGCCGTCGTCGAGGACAAGGCTCGCCATGCGTCCGATGAGCTCGGCCGGGTACGTGCCGTCGCAGTCGAGCGTGACGACGACGTCGCCGCGCGCGGCCCCCTCGGTGAGCGCGCGCATCATCGCCGGGCCGTAGCCTCGCGGCGGAAACTGCCGCACCACGACGGCCCCCTTGCCCTCGGCGATCTCGGGCGTGCGGTCGCGCGACGAGTCGACGAGGAGCACGGTCGCCTCGGGAGCCGCCGCGCGGATCTGGTCGAGGACGGCGCCGACGGCGCCCTCCTCGTTCATCGAGATCATCGCGACGACGACCCGCCGAGACGCCACTTCGCTGGGAGATTGGGCCATGAGGGGCGCGGAATGTAGCGCCCCGCCCGCGCCGCGTCACGCGGGCGCGTGCGGCGTCAGAGCGACGACGACCAGAGCTTCTCGGCGCCGCCGGGGGGCGTGACCCAGAGCTGAAGCGCGACCTGGTAGCGCGGCCCCTGGAAGTAATCGACCTGGAGCTTGTGCGCGCCGCCCGTGAGCTTCATCGAGCCGGACTTCTCGGTGGGCGGGTGCTGCCCATCGTTGTCGAGCACCAGCGCGTCGTCGACGCGCACGATCGCGCCGTCGTCCGACAGCACGCGGAACTTGTAGTCGCCGCCGGCCGCCGGGACGGTGAACTGCCCGGTGTACCGGATGGCGAACCATTCGAAGCGCCCGTCGACGCCGGGGAAGCCGTCCTTGAAGTCGCGCGCCGCGACGTTGAGCTGGGTCGCGAAGAGCGCCGCGGTCGGCACCATGCCCGTGAGGTTGGGGAACTTCGCGGTGTTGTCGGCGATGAAGTAGACGAGCCCTTGCAGCGCGCCGGCGACCTGGTTGCCGTCGCCGAAGGGGATCGGCGTCGCGATCGTGGGAACGGGCTTGCCGTCCACGGTGATCGTCTTGCCGGCCGTGGTGACGGGGGGGGCGGCCACGGTCGCGACGGGCGCGGCCGTCGCCGTCGGCGCGCCGGCAGGGCGTGCCGACGGGAGGTGGAACCCATGCGGCGCAGCAGGCGCCGGGGCCGCGGCGACGGGCGTCGCGGGCTTGGCCGCTGCGGCGGGGGCCGCAGGCGCTGCCGGAGCCGCGGCAGCCTGACGCGCAGGCGCGGGGCTGGTGACGATGAAGCAGCCCGTGGCGCCGAGCACCAGCGCTCCGAGAACCAGCGAAGTAGACGAAGGTGCAAGATGACGCATGGTGAGCGAGCCCTCCCGGGGCAGGTTGGACCGTCGCGGCGAGGCCGCGTGGCGCCGAGAGCATACGAACCTCGGCGACGAAAATCTTCCCTTTCGTGCGACTGCCCGATCGCGCGGCGCTGGCACCGCCCCGCAGCCGGCGTATACTCACGCTCATTATGCGCGCGCGCAGGTCGTGCGCCGGAGGTTGGTTCCACGCCATGATCACGATCACCGAGAAGGCCGCAACGAAGGTGAAGGAGATCGCCGATGCCGAGGCGCTGCACGGCCAGGGGCTCCGGCTCCGCGTCGTCGGCGGCGGGTGCTCCGGCTTCAGCTACGACCTCTACTTCGAGGACAAGCCGACCGACATGGACGAGACGTTCGAGTGCAACGGCGTGCAGCTCTTCGTCGACCCCCTCAGCTACCAGTACCTCGAGGGCACGGAGATCGACTACGTCGAGGGGCTGCACGGGTCCGGGTTCAAGTTCGGCAACCCGAACGTGAAGGGCACCTGCGGCTGCGGCAGCAGCTTCTCCGCCTGATCCGTCGCGGAAGCAGCTTCTCCGCCTGATCCGTCGCGGCGCAAGCCGCTTCGTCGACCTGATCCGTCGCAGACGCTGCTTTTCGCGAGAGGCATTCCACTCGAGGCGTTGCGCGAGCGCGCCGACCTGCCTAGGCTAGCCCCGTCGCAGGAGACCAGACGATCGCCGGCGCGAGCCCCACGGGTTCGCGCGGGAGGAAAGTCCGAGCTCCGCAGGGCAAGGTGCCGGGTAACGCCCGGTGAGGGTGACCTCGAGGAGAGTGCCACAGAGAAGAGACCGCCTCGCCTCGCTCCCTTCGCGGGGAGCGACGCGCGGTAAGGGTGAAACGGCGGGGTAAGAGCCCACCGCGGCCGCGGCAACGCGGACGGCACGGCAAACCCCACCTGGAGCAAGGCCGCGTAGAGGGGCGACGCGCCGCACGAGAGTGCGTCGTGTAAGGGCTGCCCGCCCGAGGCCCCTGGGTTGGCCGCTGGACGCGCACGGTGACGTGCGCGCTAGAGGAATGATCGTCGGCCTCCGCGGGGTGACCCAGAGAGGCGACAGAACTCGGCTTACGGTCACCTGCGACCGCGAAACCCCGGACGAGCGCGCGAGCGCTTCTTCGGGGTTTCGTGTCTCTGGGCCACGAACTCGCCCTCGCAGCCCCTGCGTTCGCCCGCAGGATCGACGATCGCTTACTGAGCCGCGAAGGCGAACGGGACGTTGATCGTCGCGCCGTCGGACGGAGGGAAACGCCAGCCGCGGACCTGGTTCTGCACGCAGCTTGCGAGGCCCGGGTAGCCGTCGCCACCGTTGGCGCTCGACGTCGCGACGTGGCCGTCGGTCGCGACCGAGAGCTGCACGAGGATCTTCGCGGAGGTCGGCGCGTTGGCCGGGCGACCGGAGAGCGCAGGGTCCCAGCACTGCCGCCGCACGAGCGCGCGGTGCGACTGCACGACGCGCTCGACGTCTGCGCTCGCGAGCGTGCCGCCGCCGCCAGCCCCTGCGCCGGACGGACCCGCCGGCCCCGCGGTGGGTCCACCGGCGAGGCCCGCGAGCCCGGACAAGCTCGAGTTCGTGGCGACCGGAGCGGTGTTCGCCGCCCCCTTCGTGTCGCCGGCCTTCGCGCCAGCCTTCGCGCCGGGAGACGCGACGGTCCCCGACAGCTCGATCGGCGCCATGTCAGCGGCCTCGCCCTCGCCGGCCGAGCCTGCCGGAGCGGCGACGGTAGGGCTCGGTGCGGCGAGCGCGACAGCCGTGGCCGTCGGCGCAGCCGCCTGCGGCGCGGGCGGGGGCTTGCGCGACAGCGCGAAGTAGATGCCGAACATGCCGAGCAGCACGCCGCAGAGCAGCGCGACGAGGAAGGCCGCGGGGTGGTGGTGCGCCTTGGCGGGCGCCACGGTGCCCATGCGGGCAGGCGACGCCACGGTGGCGCGAGGCACCGCCGACAGCCCACGGCCCGCCACGAGCGCCTCGCCGGAAATCGCTGCGGGCTCGTCGGACAGATCGCCGCTCGGAGGCGGAGCCGCGACGGCCGGCGGCGGCTCGACCGCCTCGAGGTGGGGCCGGGCGGCCTCGTCGGGCTCGAGCTTGGCCGCCGTGGCGAAGCGGGAGGCCGACGCGGCGACCGCTGCGCGAGGGGCCGAGCCAGCGACGTGCGCGGGGGCCGCGCGATGCGGCGCGGGGGTGGGCGGGCGGGGCGTCGTCGACGCAACCGGCGGCAGCGCGCTCTCGCGCTGCGCCTCGAGGACGCTCGCCAGCTCGGCGACGGCCCCGAGCGGCTTCCACTCGTCGAGCTCCTCGCGCCAGACGAGAGAGGTCGCGTCGATCTGCCCGGCGATCGCCATGCGGCGCAGCGCGGCGACCGCGAGCGGACCGACGGGAGAGCCATCGACGCCGACGTGCCACTCGGAGGCCGAGCTCTCGGTAGGGGCGGCAGATGCGCGAAGCGGGGCGGGCTCGACCGCCTTCTGGAACGCTCCGGCGAGCCCCGCCCCAGCCGGGCGCGGAGGCGCAGGACGCGGCGGCGCCGCGTGCGCGGGGCGCGGCGGCGGAGTGTTCGCCAGCGGGTGCGCGACGGGCGGGTGCAGCGACTTCCACTCGAGCGCCTCGCTCGGCGCGACCTCGGGCAGCATCGTCTGCCCTGGCGCCGTCACGTGTGCGTCGCTCGCGCCAGGACGAACCTCGATGAGGTGCCCGCACTTGCGGCACTTCATGCGCAGCGTCCGACCTGCGACGCGCTCGTCGCCTATCTGGTACTTTGCCTTGCAGTTTTCGCAGAGAAACTTCATGCGTCACACGAGGTCGGAGCGGGCCGGGTCGTAGCGCCCCACGCTCGCCCATTGTTGGCCTCAGAGCAAGCCAAGAAGGCGCTCCTTGACCGTGGCGCGGGTGGCTTCGTCGGGAGCGTGCGGTAGGGCGCGCTCCCACATCTCGATGGCTTTGTTGCGAAACCCCGCGCTCTGGTAGAGCACGGCGAGGTTCTTCTGCGCGGAGAAGCTGGTCGCGTCGAGGTCGAGCGCTGCCTCGAGCGCGTGGATCGCCTCGTAGACGCGCCCCGCCTTGCCGAGCACGAGGCCGAGGTGCAGGTGCAGGCGAAACGCGCGCGGCTCGGCGAGGGCCCCCTTGCGAAAGTGGTCGATGGCAGCATCGAGCTCACCCTTGCGGTACGCCGTGAGCCCGGCCGCGAGCGCCTCGCCCCCCTCCGCCGTCGTCGGCTCGGTGTCGACGCGCGAGGCGGGCGCGTCGGCGGTGCCCTCCCCCCCGAGCGCGCGCTCGACGGCCTCGACGAGCTGGGGCACGCGAAAGGGCTTCTCGAGGTACGCCGAGACGCCGTACGCGGCGCGGATGTCCTCGGCGTAGCGCCAGCCGCGGTAGATCGCGGTGACGAGCACGATGGGCGTGTGCTTGAACTTGCTGCTGGCGCGCAGCCGGCGCGCGACCTCGAAGCCGTGCAGTTCGGGGAGCATGGCGTCGAGCACCACCAGATCGGGGGCGTGCTCCTTGACGAGCTGCAGCGCCTCGCGGCCTCGCTCGGCCTCGATGACGCGCATCCCGCGATCGACCAGCACGCGGCGGATGAGGCGTCGGATGTCGGCGTCGTCGTCCACGACGAGCACGGTGCGTCGGCCGTTCGCGGGCTCGACCGCGCCGCCGTCCTCGGCTTCGGGCATCAGCTCGACGGCGTCGTCGGTCACCTCTTCGAGTGCGGACGCAGTGACGTCGTCTTCGTCGACGGGGAGCAGCTCGCCCCCCTCGGCGAGCGGGACCGGCGGCGGCGGCGACCCGTCGACGTGCGCCCCCATGCGCGCTCGCGTGTCGGGTGGGCAGGTCGGGCCCACGTAGAAGCGCTCGCCGCGGAGCTTGGCCTCGTAGGCCGCCGTCGTGACGCGCGCGAGCGCCGCGGCGAGGGCGACGTAAGGCACCACGCGCTTGCCCGTGACGAACTCGAGCTCGTCGATGACCTTGGTCGCGCCCGGGTCGGCCATCGCGAGCACGATGCGGTCGTCGCGAACCGCGACGGGGAGCGCCTGGTGCACCTCGGCGATCTCGCGGGGAAACGAGTCGAGATCGCCCAGCGGGATGCAGATGGCGTCGAGATCGATGCCCGGAACGCCGTGCTGCTCGCAGAGCGCGCGCAGCACGTCGTTCGCGCGCAGCGTACCCTGCTCGACGAGGCGCGACGCGAGACGCCCGCCGCCGCGAGCCTGCGCCTCGAGCGCGGCGTCGAGGCCCGTCGCCGTCAGCAACTGCTGCTCGAGGAGGATCTTCCCGAGCGGACGCTTCTCGTGGGAGGTCATGCCTGGCGCGCTGTCGTTCGACTCTACTCGACCCGGGGGAGTCGGACCAAGTGTCCCGACTCGACCCCGAGCGATCGCCCCCGTGTCCCGGCTCGACCCGGGGGGAATCGGACCAAGTGTCCCGACTCGACCCCGAGCGATCGCCCCCGTGTCCCGGCTCGACCCGGGGGGAATCGGACCAAGTGTCCCG
>CAITLX010000104.1 GCA_903893335.1 uncultured delta proteobacterium
CGCAAGCTGCGCGTCGGGGTGCATCGGCAGCGGCTTGTGGCGCCAGACGAGCTTCACGCGGTCGCCGTAGGTGTCGAGCACGCGCTTCAGCGTCGCCTCGACGCGGCCGCAGTACGGGCACTGGTAGTCGGCGAACTCCTGCACGACGACGCGCGCCCGCGCGCCCCCGCGAAACGGGCTCGAAGCCCCCGGCGCAGCGACGCTCTTCGTCTCGGGAGGCGGCGGCTCCTTCGCGCCCTTCATCGTCTCGTCGTACACGCGCGCGGCTGGCGTCCCGCTCGCCACCAGCGCCCTGGCCTTGGCCAGCTCTTCGTCCATCAAGACCTTGAACCGCTCGAACGGCTGCGCGCCGACCAGGCGGCGGCCATTGACGAAGAAGTGCGGCGTGCCGCCAGCGTCGAGGGCGTCCGCGAGATCGGCGTCCCCCTCGATGCGCGCGTGAAACTCGTGGGTCGCGAGCGCGCGGCGCACCCGCGCGGCGTCGAGCCCGAGGTCGCGCCCGATGGCAGCGAGGTCGTCGTCCTCGAGCGCCGGGTGCCGCGCGAAGATCGCGTCGTGCGCGGCCCAGAAGCCCTTCACGTTGCCCTTCTCCTTGCGGGCGACCTCGGTAAGCTGGGCGGCGGGCTCGGCGCGCGGGTGAAACGCCAGCGGCTGGTGCCGCCACACGAGTCGCACGTCGTCTCCGTACGCCTCGAGCACCCGCTGCAGCGTCCCCTCGACGCGCTTGCAGGAGGGGCATTGAAAGTCCGAGAACTCGACGATGGTCACCAGCGCCGTGGCGGGCCCGCGCGTCGGCGCGTCGCCGACCGGCACCCTCCACACCGTCACGTCCTCGTCGTCGGCCTCGCGCTCGGGAGGCGCAGGCGCGGCGCCCTTGTTCTTCTTCGACAGCTCGACGTAGACCCGATCCGCGCTCGTCCCGGCCGCCCTCGCGGCGGCAGCCGAGGCAAGCTGCGCGTCGATGATCTCGCGGAAGCGGTCGAAGGGCTGCGCCCCCGAGAGCTCCACTCCATTGAGGAAGAAGACGGGAGTGCCGTTCGCGCCGACCTTCTCGGCGAGGGCCACGTCCTCGTCGACCTTGGCAACGAACGCGTGCGCGTCGAGCCCGGCGCGGTAGCGCGCCAGATCGCGCACGCCGGCCTCCTCGGCCCACTTCAGGTAGCTGTCGGTGCCGAGGCTCTCCTGGTGCTGCAACGCTGCGTCGTGGAACCTCCAGAAGGCCTCGACGCCAGCAAGCTCGAAGACCCCCTGCGCGGCCTCGGCGGCGGGCTTGGCGTTGGGGTGAAACGCGAGCGGCTCGTTCTTCCAGACGATGCGCACCTTGCTGGGGCCATACGCCCGCTTGACCTGCTCGAGCGTCGCCTCGACGCGCGAGCAGAATGGGCACTGAAAATCGCTGAACATCACGATCGTGACGGGCGCCGAGCGCTCGCCCCACGTCGGGTCGTTCGCATCGACGGGCACGGGGGAGTCGGCGTCCGACCAGGCCGGCGCAGCGCCCCCCTTCGCCGCCGCAGCGACGGGTCGGCTCCCCGGCGCAACCGTCGGCGCGTCGGCGCTCGCGGCGCCCTTCGGGGCGATGGCCGCCGGCCGCGGACGGGCGCAGGCGGCGAGCAAGAAGAGAAGCGCGAGCGTGACGCGGTAGCGGCTCATGGTTGGGCGCGACGATAGCCGCCCGCCGCGTCGGCATCCACCTGGCGCGCGACGCGCGCGCTCAGGGGGCCGAGACGGTCGCGCACTCGAAGTGAATCTGGTCGAGTCCGTCGCCGTACGCGCCGCTCATGCGGTGCACGACCATCCCAGCGGGGCACGCGTAGGGAGCCGCGGCGCTGCCTCCCGAGCCGCCGACGCGCGCGGTCGAGGTCGTCGCCCCGCGCCCGAGCACCCACGCGCCCGCGCTCCCGCTCACCGTGAGCGGCGCGCACGCGAGCACCAGCGAGTCCACGAGCTGCCCGTCGTTGCCGCTCACGCCGACGACGACCGACCCGGCCGCGCAGCGTGCGTAGCCGTCGGTGCCGGGCCAGCTGCCGTTCATGCCGAGACCGTGCGAGGCGCCGACCGCGACGCTGGCCGAACCTCCGCTCGCGACGAGCGTGAGCGGCGCGCACTCGATCTCCACGCGGCGCAGATACGCGTCGACGATCGCGTGCAGCCCCGTCATCGCCTCCCCCGCCGGGCACGCGTCGTCGTAGGTCGTGCTGCCTCCGGTGCCGCCAAACGCCCCATTGCCGTCGACCGGCGCTCCGAGCACGAGCGCCACGCCGCCGGCGTCGGAGGCGACGGCGTCGGACGCGACATCCTGCGTCGAGGCGTCGTGCGCGTCGGTCGCGGCGTCGCCAGCGCCGGCGTCGCTCGTGTCGGACGACGCGTCCTGCACCGCGCCATCGTGCGCGTCGGCGGAGGCGTCGCCCCCCGCATCGCTCGACGCATCGCCGCCCGCGTCGCTGCTCGCCCCGTCGGTCGTCGCGCCGTCATGCGGCGGACTCACTGCGGCGTCGCGGGCGTCGGTGCCCGCGTCCAC
>CAITLX010000105.1 GCA_903893335.1 uncultured delta proteobacterium
GTGCACCGCGACGGCGACGGCGGCTGGCAGGGCGTGCGCCCCTTCGAGCTCGAGCGCGAGCAGATCCGCGTGAAATCGGTCGAGGCCAAGCTGCTCGACGGCGACGTCGGCTACGTGCGGCTCAAGCAGTTCCAGGCCAGCTCGTCGAACGAGGTCGACCAGGCGCTCGCGACCTTCCGCCAGCGCACCGGCTCGCTCAAGGGCGTGGTGCTCGATCTCCGCGGCAACCCCGGCGGCCTGCTCGACCAGGCCGCGAAGGTGGCCGACAAGTGGATCCGCGAGGGGCTGCTCGTCGCCACCGTCGGCACCGCCGAGGGGCGCGAGGAGAAGGTCGCGCGCGCCGACGGCACCGAGCCCGACTACCCGCTCGTCGTGCTCGTCAGCGGCTCGTCCGCGAGCGCGAGCGAGATCGTCGCCGGCGCGCTGAAGAACCACGACCGCGCGGTCGTCGTCGGCGAGCAGACGTTCGGCAAGGGCAGCGTGCAGCTCGTCTTCCCCGACATCACGCCCGACAAGGCCGCGCTCAAGCTCACCATCGCGCAGTACCTCACGCCCGGCGACGTCTCGATCCAGGGCGTCGGCGTCACGCCCGACATCGAGCTCGACCCGATGACGGTCGACGCGCTCGAGATGGACGTCTTCACGATGCACAAGGGGCTGCGCGAGCGCGATCTGTCGCAGCACCTGTCGAACGCGCGCGCGCGCGACGGCCAGAAGCCCCTCGAGCTCGTGCGCTACGCGCTCCCGTCGGCCGAGCGCCAGGCGCTGCGCGAGCGCGGCGGCGACCCCGACGACGCCATCGGCACCGATTTCCCCGCGCGCTTCGCGCGCGACCTCGTGCTGCACATGCCCGCCGGCGGCCGTCGCGTCGATCAGGTGCGCGCCGCGCGCGACTTCATCGCGCAGGTCGGCAAGGACGAGCTCGCCAAGATCGCCACCGAGCTTCGCCGGGCGTCGGTCGACTGGGCCGACGCGCCGAACCTCGAGGCGGGCCCGTCGCCCAAGGACTTCGAGGTCACCGTCGACGCGGACAAGCCGCGCGCCGAGGTCGACGCGGGCGAGCCGCTCGCCCTGCGCGTCACCGTGAAGAACCTGTCGAAGGAGCCCGTCTACCGCCTGCGCGCCTCGACCAAGAGCGACAACGCCTTCCTCGACGCCAAGGAGCTTCTCTTCGGGCGCATCGCACCCGGGCAGTCCAAGACGGCGACCGCTCCGCTCGGGTGGTGCGAGATCGACGGCAAGAAGGCCGGCTCCACCGCCGTCACGCCGGCCAACGCGCCGCGCGTCTGCCGCATCCCCAAGGACGCCGCGACGCGCAGCGACGGCGTGAAGGTGAAGTTCGAGGCCGTCGGCGGGCACGCCCCGGCCGACGCCGAGCTGCGCACGACGATCCGCGGGCTCGAGCGCCCCGTCTTCTCGTACGCCTACCAGATCGCCGACGACCGCAGCGGCAACGGCGACGGCCGCGTGCAGCGCGGCGAGCACCTCACGATGTACCTCACGGTGAAGAACGAGGGTCGCGGCCGCTCGCTCGACACGCAGGCCAACCTGCGCAACCTCTCGGGCGACGGGCTGCTGCTCAACGACGCGCGCTTCGACCTCCCGAGCCTGGCGCCGGGCGACGTGCGCCGCGTGGCGTTCACCTTCGACGTGCAGCCGCAGCTCGACGGCAACGAGGCGAAGGTCGAGCTGTCCATCGGCGACCGCGATCTCCGCGAGTTCGCCAACGAGAAGGTGAAGATCCCCGTCGAGCCCCCCGCCGCGCTCGTGGCCGCGAGCGGCTGGCTCACCGCCCCCGAGGCCGGCGCGGTCGTCGTCGACGCGCCCGTGCCCAACGCGCACCCCTTCGCGAAGCTGCCCGCGGGCGCGAGCGTCGAGCTCGTGGCGCGCGCCGGCGCGTGGGCGAAGGTGAGCCTCGCCCCCCTGGGCACGGGTCGCTTCGGCTTCGTCCGCGCCGACGGCCTCGCGCCGGGCTCGGCCCCCGCGTCGCCCCCCGCCATCGGCGACGTCTTCGCGCACGCGCCCCCCATGCTCGACGTGAGCGCGGCTGCGCTCGCCACGCGCGAGGGCCACGTGAAGGTCACCGGCGTCGCCACCGACGGCACGAAGATGCTCGACACCTACATGTTCGTCGGCGCGCGCAAGGTCTTCTACCAGGCCGGCGGCGGCGCCGACCCCAAGCGCATCGAGTTCGCGGCCGACGTGCCGCTGCGCCCCGGGGTCAACGTCATCTCGGTCTTCGCGCGCCAGTCGCCCGACACCGTCACGCGCCGCACGCTCGTCGTCCGCCGCGACGGCCCCGCGGGCGAGCTCCTGGCCAACCCGACGACCGAGGCCACGCTCTGGGAGGGCGACGAGGGCGACGACGGCCTCTGAGCCTCGGTTCCCGCGGTCGCGCGGCCACGCTAGGCTGCGCCCGCCATGGCCATCCGCCTGCACGTCAACATCGA
>CAITLX010000106.1 GCA_903893335.1 uncultured delta proteobacterium
GCTGGCTGGCACCGCGCGCGCGTCGATCACCGCCTGGCGCTCGGCCCCACGCCGCGCCTGGCGATCATGCTCGAGCTCGGGCCGAAGCTCGTCGCGCGCTACGAGGGGCAGTCGGCGCTCGACGCGGCGGCGCTCGACGAGGTGCTCGATCTCGAGCGCGAGGTGGACCGCAGCGCCGTGCACCTCGTGGCGAAGCTGCGCGAGGCCTACGTGCGCCGCGGGATGCTCGACGCCGAGGTCACGGTCGAGGAGCGCGGCGGCCCGGCCGACCGCGTGCACGTCCTGGCCTTCACGATCCGCGAGCGCGAGCAGGTGCGCGTCGCCTCGCGCACCTTCCCGTGCCTCGCCGCAGGCGCGGTCACCGCGGGCGAGATCGAGCGGGAGATCGACGCCTACCTCGGCGACGAGCTGCCCGGCGGCGGCCTCTCCGCGCCGGACCCCGCCGTCGTCGAGGAGCTCGTCGGCGCGCACGGCGCCACGATCGGCGCCCGCCGCGCGCCGCTCGTGCTCGACCCGAGCCGCACCTTCGCGGCCGACACGTACGACCGCTCGCTCAAGCACGTGCAGGACTACCTGCGCAGCCTCGGCTACCTCTCCGCCACCGCGGGGCCCGTCACCGTCGTGCGCCGCGCGTGCGACCGCCGCTCGCCCCCCGGCGAGTGCCGCCCGCTCCCGCTCGCCGTCGCGCCCACCGACGCGTGCCGCTTCGACGCGCTCGGCGTGCCGATCGACGACCCCGAGCCCGACGCGCGCCTCTCGTGCCAGCCCGACCCCGCGCACGGCGGCGCGTGCGAGCCGCGCGTCGCGCTGCACGTCCCCATCAAGCTCGGCCCGCGCACGACGCTGTGGGACGTGGCGTTCGAGGGCAACCAGGACCGCGAGCTCGTCGAGGCGAAGCTGCTCGCGATCTCGGAGCTCGCGCTCGGCGAGCCCGTCTCGCAGGTGCAGATCGAGTCGGCGCGGCGCCGCGTGCTCGATGCGGTCAAGGAGCGCGGCTACGCCTTCGCCGAGGTGCGCACGGCGCTCGAGCTCTCGCCCGACCGCACGCGCGCGCGGGTGCGCTTCGTCGTCAGCGAGGGGGAGCGCGTCTACGTCACCGAGGTGCGCGTGCGCGGCGCGCGTCGCACCGACGAGGGGCTCGTGCGCCGACGCGTCGCGCTCAAGCCCTGCGGGCCACGCGGCGAGAGCGAGGCGTGCGTCTTCCGCCCGAGCCTCGTGCGCCGCTCCGAGGAGCTCGTCGCCGCGCTCGGCACCTTCTCGAGCGTCGCGGTGTCGCTCGAGGATCCGCAGGTCCCCGCGCGCCGCAAGGCCGTGGTCGTCGAGGTGCAGGAGCGGCTGCCGCAGTACCTCGACATCCGCCCCGGCTTCTCCACCGGAGAGGGCTTCCGCGTCACCTTCGAGTACGGCCACCGCAACATCGCGGGCGAGGCCGTGCAGCTCACGCTGCGCGTGCAGCTCGGCTACCTGCCCGACCCGTTCATCCTCGATCCCGACGTGCGTCGAAACTACGACGGTCTGCCGGTGGTCAAGCGCCTCGAGCGGCGCGACACCGTGTCGATCCTCTTCCCCGAGGTCGGGCTCGGTCCGCTCGTGCGGCTCGGCCTCGACGGCATCGACGTGCGCGACAACGCGCGCGACTTCGGCCTGACCAAGGAGGCCGCCGTCGCGACCTTCACGTACCGCCCCGCGCGCGTGCTCGCCGTGCAGCTCGGCGGCTCGGCCGAGCTCAACGACGTGACGATCTTCAATGGCGACACCGTGTCGGCGTACCTGCAGAAGCCGGGCATCACGAGCGACGTCTCGCGGCTGCTGCGCGTGCCCGACGGCACCACGTTCGCGGTCGCGCAGCGCACCAGCGTCAGCTGGGACCGCCGCGACAACGCGTTCGGCGCGACGCGCGGCACGCTGCTCCAGCTCGGCGCCGAGCACGTGCACGCCTTCCCCGCGTCGGACAACCCCAACACCATCACCAGCGATTTTCTGCGCCTGACCGGCACCGCGTCGGCCTACCTCAAGCTCGCCCCGAAGCTCTCCATCGCCGCGAGCCTGCGCGCCGGGCGCATCACGCAGCTGGTCACCGACTCGAAGACCTACCCCGACCGGCAGTTCTTCCTCGGAGGCGTCGACTCGCTGCGCGGCTTCTTGCAGGACTCGGTGGTGCCCGAGGACGTCGCCGCCAAGCTGCTCGCGCCTGACAACCAGGCGAAATCCGACGGCGACCCGACGAAGCTGACCTTGCAGCAGGTCGGCTCGCGCGGCGGCGATCTCTACCTCAATCCGCGCGTCGAGCTGCGCCTGCCGCTCGCGGGCTCCCTCGAGACGGCGCTCTTCCTCGATGCGGGCAACGTGTGGGTCGACCCGACCAACTTCGACCCGCTTCGCCTGCGCTACGCCGCGGGCTCGGGGCTGCGCCTCGCGACGCCGATCGGGCCGCTCGCGTTCGACTACGGCATCAACCTCGACCGGCGTCCGTGGGAGGACTTCGGGGCGTTTCATTTTGCCATAGGGCTGTATTGAGTCTGCGGGCTGGCGCTGCGCTTGCCTCTCTTTACCCGGCGGGGCGGCTCGGGCCGCGCCCCGCCACCCCATGGCCCCCAAGGAGGGCGCGCCGCCCTCCTTGGGAATCCTCCTCGCGCAGAACCGCGTGCACGCACGCTGGCGTTCGACCCGCCACCCGAGATCACCCGGAAGCGGGCGCTGCCTGGTGCC
>CAITLX010000107.1 GCA_903893335.1 uncultured delta proteobacterium
ATGCCCAGCGTCGAGGAGCGCGCCAACGACAGCAAGGGGTGCGGCGGCGTGATGCGCGTCGCGCCGATCGGGCTCGCGGCAGGGAGCCTCGAGGGGGCCTTCGCGCTCGCGCGCGACTCGGCGGCGCTCACGCACGGACACCCGAGTGGCTACCTCTCGGCGGCTTACCTGGCGGCGGTGGTGCACGCGGTCGCCCGCGGCGCTCGACTCGAGCACGCGATGGCGTCCGCCGACGGGTTGCTCGCCGCGGAGGGGGAGAACGACGAGATGGTGGCTGCCATCGCGGGGGCGCGGCGTGTGGCCGCAGAGGGGCCGCCGTCCGTCGAAGCGATTGAGCGACTGGGCGGAGGCTGGGTCGGCGAGGAGGCGCTCGCCATCGGGCTCGCCTGCGCGCTGACGGCCGACGCGTCGTCGCAGCAGGGCGTCGCCGACGCCCTCTGGCGCGCCGTCGCGCACAGCGGCGACAGCGACAGCACGGGCAGCATCGCGGGCAACCTGCTCGGCGCCGCGTACGGCGTCGAGGTGTTGCCTGCGCGCTGGCTGGCGCAGCTCGACGTGGGCGACGCCATCGATCGCATCGCGGTCGATCTGTTCGCGAGCGCGGCGCTCGGCTGCGACCTCGATCACGACTCGTATCCGTCCACCTGACGGTCACCCCACCCGACGAGGTCCTCATGACGACGCGCAAGACCCCGAAGTCGAAGCGAACCTCCGGCAAGTCGCCGGTGGCCCCCAAGCGGACGAGGGCGAAGGCCACGACCGCACCGAAGCGGACCCAGGCGAAGGCCACGACCGCACCGAAGCGCGCGCGGGCGAAGGCGCGCCCCGAGCCGAGCTACGCGTCCGGCGAGGAGGTCCACTGGATCCAGGCCGCCAAGGGGATGCGGGCGATGGACCGCTGGCGCCAGGGGTCGCTGCTGGGCGTCGACGGCTACCGATTGACGATTCGCTTCGACACCGGCGTCACCGGCAGCTTCTACTGCCGCCACAGCGCCGACGTGGCGGCCATCCCCCGCGAGGTGCAGCTTCTCCGTGACGGTCTCCCGCTGGTCATCGTCGTCGAAGGCTGGAGCCTGCTGGTCATTCCCGTCGGCGTGAACGGTCGCCCACCGCCCACGCGCCTGGTCTTCGGTGGCGTCGTCGAGCTCGAGGGCGCGTCCGCGGTGGCAGGCATCAGCGACGAGCCGTCGCACTCGATGCGACTGTTCAGCGTCCGCGAGGTTGGCCCGAAAGACCCCCTGCCCCCCCCGCCGTGGAACGGGTTCGATCACCTGCCGGCAAAGGCCAAGACGCAGCCCGCGAAACCAAGCGCTGCACCGAAGAAGTCGCCGAAGAAGCCCAGCGTCGCACCCAAGAAGCGGCTGGCGAAGCGCAGCGTCGTTTCCAAGAAGCCGACTGCGAAGCGGAGCGTCGCGCCCAAGAAGCGCGCGGCGCGATGAGCGCGACCGGGCTCCATTGGAGCGACATCCCGCCGCCGGCGAGCATCATCCGGGCGAAGCGAGACGGCCACCTCGTCAAGATCCCCAAGCCCACCCTCGTCATCGACTCGGCCGAGAGCCGCGGAGGCTACACCTTCGAGCGCTTCTCGAAGTGGATCGCCGGTACCGAGCGGCGCCGACTCAAGCACGGCGACTATTCCATCGCCGGGCTCGAGACCGTGGTCACGGTGGAGCGGAA
This sequence comes from uncultured delta proteobacterium, assembly GCA_903893335.1. Lineage (GTDB taxonomy): Bacteria > Myxococcota_A > Polyangia > Polyangiales > Polyangiaceae > CAITLX01. The sequence goes on from CAITLX010000107.1 coordinate 1,678, forward strand.
ATCGGTCGCCGACGCGGTCAACTCCGTCATGCCTCCGGTGCGCGCGACGTTCCTCGCGCGTTGCCGCGCGCTCTCGCGCTACGAGCGCTCGGCCATCGTCATCGAGGGGTCGTACGGCACGTTGCGCTCGAGCTACGAGGCATTCACCGACTCGCAGGCGCACCCCAACGCCGTCGTCGGCAGCTACCTCGCCATCCAGGAGCGCTGGGGCATCCCCGTGCACTTCGTCGACGAGCACGCGCTCGCCGAGGAGCTCGTCGCGCACCTGCTGACCAAGTTCTACGTACGCCGCTGGCTCCAGAGCGCCGGGCTCGGCGACCACTACCAGGACGGCGACATCTAGCGGGAGGCGCTGGCGGGGAGACCGCGGCGGACGAGAGGCGCCCGCTCGCTCGCGCCCCTGTTGTCTCGTGTAAGCTGTGGCCCTCCATGGCCCAATGCTGCTTCGAATCCCGCCTCCTCCGCACCTCGCCCTGCGCGATCCAGGCGTCCCGATGACGCCCGCTCGGTCGCTGCACGCTCGTCGCCGCTTCGCAAGCGCTGCGCTCGTCGCCGCGGGGCTCGTCGTCGCGCCGCGCGCGGCGAACGCGGCCGAGCCGAAGCCAAAGCCGCAGGCGCAGCCTGTGTCGTCGTTCGCGGTCGAGGGGGCCCTCGGCGCCATCACGCGCATGGGCGAGGCCGACTCGGGCCTCGAGATCGCCGAGCGCGCTGGCCCGCTGGTCGAGCTTGGCGTGGTGTGGGCCCCCGACCGCACCTTCGCCTTCGGGCTCTCGTTCGAGCACGACCGCCTCGGCGCCGAGCAGACGTTCTCGGGCGACGTGCCCGCCATCGCGCGCATCGAGCGCAGCGTCGAGACGGTGTGGGCGACCGTGCGCGCCTACACGATGCGCCGCGACGACGTCTCGCTCTTCCTGTCGCTCGGCTTCGGCCCCACCTGGCAGTCGGCCGTCGCGCGTGGCGCGTACGCCCCCATCGGCGGCGACCCGCCGTTCGCGTTCCGCTGCGAGGCGAGCGGTGGCGCCGGCCTGGCCCTCGGCGTCGGGGTCGGCGCCGAGATCGCGCTCGCCCCCAGCGTCTCGCTCGTGGCGCGCGCGGGGGGCTCCGCGCGCAACCTGTCGGGTGACGTGCTGTCCGACGACCTCGGCCCCTGCGCTCCGGGCGTCGGCATGGTCGCCGGCCTCGACGCCCGGCTCGGCGTCGCCTGGCGCTTCGCGACCGAGCCCGCCGCGCCCCCCGCGCGCTGACGCTCGGCGCGCGCTCGCCCCCCTCGCTTGCCGTCCGTGCGGACGTGCTCTACGAACCCTCGCGCGGGGGCGGTGAACATTCCCCGCGTCGCCCGCGTCGAACGGGCGTCGATTCTGCCCGTCGGGGGCATTCCCCGCCGGGCTCCACCACGAGCCGCTCCGGCGGCGAGGAGAACGTTCTCATGAGGCACATGACCTGGCTCGCGCTCGCCGCGGGCGTGACCCTCGCCACCGGCTGCGTCGTCGAAGCGGGCACGGGCCCCGCGCCTGCGACGCCGGCTGCCGCCGCGGCCCCCGTCGCCGCTGCGCCTGCTGCTCCCGCAGCCCCCGCGGCACCGGCCGCCCCCGCAGCCCCCGTGGCCGCGACGCCCGCAGCCCCGGCGGCTCCCGCCGCTCCGGCCGCGACGACGGCTCCTGCCGCGACCCCGGCGACGCCCGCCGTGCCCGCCAAGCCCGCGGTCGCCTCGGCCATCGCGATCAAGCCGCTCGGCCTGCCCGCGGCTGCTGCCCCGGCTCCCGCCGCCACGACCGCGACCGCCTCGCCTGCTGCCACCGCC